>NZ_JBQTGH010000017.1:0-58207 GCF_052400625.1 Thermophagus sp. OGC60D27 | reverse complement strand
GCTCTGGCACACCCCCTTTAGGGACCGGTGGGTGTGGGATGAAATCTAATGATCTTACATCACAAAATGTCAATATTTTATTCAAGGATCTCTTCCTGGTTAATGAATACTGTCTCTAACCCTTTTAACACCTTATGAAGCAGTTTTGCGCCAAGTTTTGTAGTCGGACTGCTATAAGGAATAAAGCAGTACCGCTTTTAAAGTAAGAGCCGTACTGCTTTTGTAGGTAAAGCCGTACGGCTTTGTGTGGATGAATAAGATTTGATGATTATAGGAATTCTTGATTCTCTAAAGGTTGGGATAATTTTTTTGGCTTAAGAGGCTTTTCCTTAGGTTTTTTTCTGTCAATTATTGTGGATGGATTGGAATGAAAAATAGGAATAAAAAGGGCTGTCTAACAATTTATAGACAGCCCTTTTTATTTTAAGAAAGGAATACAACTTTAAATTATATTTTTTTATTCCATTTCTTAGTATGATACAAACAAACAAAATTTAATTTTTCCATCCTTATGAAAATGTACTTAAGTTATTGGTTGGGTGGAACACGCATGACCGCCAGTTTATACATGTTCTTGTAATGACAACCTTCGTTGTTCATGCTTGTTTCATCTATGCAATAATCTATTATGGTCTTGAAACAGATTGTTTAAATTAATTCTGTTCTATCTTATTCCTATATTAATTAAGAAATAGATATTAGCGAGATAATTGGTTGATGAAGAATAGATAACATGTACATATTCTCATTTTTATGATTTGCTTGCCATCTCCGAATAATCATCAACCGGTTATTATCTTATTTAGAGGGAAAAATGAACAATCTTTTTGCATGTCTTTCATATATGTTTTCAAATACACATTTCCCAACGATATCAGCATGCTCTTCCAACATTTTATTGAATTGGTCAATTTTCTCTGCCGCCAACTTATAGGCTACATGAATGAGTTGCCGAAGGTCTGGATTATATAAGGGATGATCCGGTATGTGGCGTAAAGCATTAGCAAACTCCTCGCCAGTCCAATTATTAACTTCATTGGGCTGAGGTAAGTTGTTTTTGTTTATGTCAATAACATCCGCATAGGGGGCACAAAGCTTTTCAATATTGTCAAGAGCTTTAGAATAGAGTTCTTTGATAAAATGGAGCGCTTCGCCTTCTGCCAGTGCCAACCCGATCACTTCTTCAAGCCAAGTTGTTCCAGCTGTTTTTAGATGAAATCCTTTATCATGTTTTTGAGATAATTTTTTGATAATTGGGTAAATGGAAAACTTATCCGATCCGGAATGGATGCTTAGCTTTAATTCCGGAGGAAACCCAAATTTCTGTATGGCAAAATCGATCACCATGAGGTTGGCCTCATATTCTTTTTCGAAGGTTTCAAGGTCGCCCACATAATCCACCCCTTTATTAAAACGTCCTGTGAACTTTGGTGCAATGGTTTGAGCCGGGACCTTGTAGTGTGCCAGCATGGCCAAAATAAAAAACAATTCCACTGGCGTTTGTGGTTCGGGCACTTCATCCATAGAAACTTCGGTGATGAAATTTCCTTTTCCCTTGGCCGCCTCGATGTGTTGGTACGTTTCTCCTGCCATGAAAGCGGCATGAAGGTATTGTGCAACGATGTTTCGTAATTGTTGTTCCGTTACCTGAAATGGGGATCCTACACCCGGAATATTAAGGGTGCCAATAAAAGGTCGCATTTTATTGATAAAAGCTTCCTCTTCTGAAGGCTCTCCTTTTTTACCTATGTAACTCGCCACATCAATGGTGAAAAAGTTTGAGCTGTCCAGAAAACGATCCACCGTATCCATATTAATGTGGTCGGCATCAATAAACCATAATTTAGACCAGCCTGCTTTTTCTATTGCTTTTTGGGCTGCATCTCTATTGTCTTTTGGTTCGCTGCCAATGGTGGTATGTTCACGGTTGGATTTGTTCCAAACAGGAGTTACTTCGACCCCATTTTTTTCAATTTCGGTAATAGCCTTAAGCTGCCACGAAGCTTGATGGGCAAATCGGTCGCCCATTCCAAATGAGTATTTTGCAAGTTTTTTCATATCTCATGATTTGGTGATTAAAACATTGTAATGGTTTCGGTGTTAATGATTTCTACCGGTTGGAACTCATGCTCCAATGAAATGGAATGAGTGGTGAGGAATTCAAAAAGCCGTTTTACCGCTTTTTCGGATTGTTCCATTGGTTTTTGACCAATCAGAAAGTGAATGATCCCTTTTTTTAAATATTCCACATTTTTTTTGGTGACTTCATAACCCACCAGGATGGTTTTGAGGTCTCTTTTTTCGACATATCTAGCTATCACATGTGTTTTTGCACTGGAAACCAAAATAGCTCCAATATTGGCATTTTGTTGAAAAATGGAATCGAGTTTTTGGTCTACCACCGATTGTTCGGTCACCGGGATTTCGACGGTGATTTTCATTCCGGTATTTTTTCCGGAGTCCAGAAAATAGCTCAGAAAACCCTGATTACGACGGTTCAGGTGTTGAGTGTTTTCCAGGTCTTTAGCCAGATTGACAATAAGAATGTCTTTTTCGGCCGGCAGTCCGTAGTCGATCAGGCTGGCGGCTACCCGTCCCCCCTGAAAGGCATCTTCACCAATAAATGATACACAGTTGGTCTGATCGATAAATGTATCAATAAAGATGTATGGAATTTTTTGGCTGTCCAGTTTTTTGCAAAACTGAATGGCTTCTTTTTTAAGAATTGGGGCAAGAATAACCCCATCGGGCAAATTGTTCAGGATATCTTCCGTTCGTTTCAGAAAATCGGCTTCATTGTGAAGCTCAAATAAACAATAATCTATTTCTACCAAGAAAGGATGCAGTTCCTTAACTGCTTTTTCAATGCCTTTGGGATGGGAGAGCCAGTAAATATTGTCGTTTCCGCCCCTGGGGATCAAAACCGAAATTCTATACGTCTTTCGTGTTGTAAGGGCTTGTGCGACAATATTAGGCTGATAGTTCATTTCTTTCGCTATCGAAAGCACCTTTTCTCTCGTTTTTGGGGCTACTTCGCCGCGATTGTGTAGTACCCGATCCACTGTCCCTATGGAGACGTTCGCTTTTTGTGCTATGTCTTTTATTCTAACTTGCTTCATTGATGTTGATCTTCAGAAAACGAGCGGAAGATTTAACCTGTTGTTTCCCGTCATGCTGATTATGGATTTAATAGCCAAATAATCTAGGGAACCAAAGAGATATTCCCGGGAAAAATGTGACCAGTAACAGTACGGCAATCATCGCAATGTAAAATGGGATTAATGGTTTGACCAAGTCCTGAATTTTTAGATTGGCAACACTGCAACCGATAAATAATACTGATCCTACCGGTGGTGTACAAAGCCCCACATTCAGGTTTAAGATCATAATTATCCCAAAATGGATGGGATCGAGTCCCAGTTGAGCCGTAACAATGGGTAAAAATATTGGGGTAAATATCAAAACGGCCGGCGTCATATCCATAAATATTCCGACAAATAGTAGTATTAAGTTAATGATAATTAATATAATAAATGGATCGGATGATAGCGAAAGAAGTCCGCTACTAACCGTTTGTGGAATATTTTCGAATGACATCACCCACGACAAGCCGATGGAAGCCGCAATCAGCAACATTACCATTCCAGTGGTGCGAATGGTACTGATAATAATATTAGGAAGATGCTTAATGGAAACTTCTTTATAGATGAGAGCCAGTACCAAGCTATAGATCACTGCAATGGCAGCAGCTTCGGTGGCAGTAAATAAACCGGCAATAATTCCCCCGATAACAACCACCAGCATCATTAAGCTGGGAATGGCATCCCAAAACTTTTTGACGGCCGCGCCAAAAGGGATTTTTTCTGCTACCGGATACTTTTTTCGATAGGCATAGGCAGCGCCCACCAACATCAATGCCACTCCGGTCAGGATTCCCGGCAGATAACCTGCCAAAAATAAGGCCCCAATAGAGACGCCACCGCTGGCCAACGAGTAAACGATCAGTACGTTACTGGGAGGGATGGACAATCCCGTTGTTGCTGAAGTTACATTAATGGCGGCGGAGAAGTTTTTGTCGTAGCCTTCCTTTTCCATTCTTGGCGACATGATGGTGCCAATGGCAGAGGCCGATGCGGCAGCGGAACCGGATATGGCTCCAAAGAGCATGTTGGCGGTAACGTTTACCAGGGCCAGTCCACCCGGCAGACGTCCTACAATGACTTTCGCAAACTCAATGAGTCGCATGGCAATTCCCCCCGAATTCATTAACTGTCCTGCCAATATGAAGAACGGAATGGCCAGCAAAGAAAAGCTTTCCAAACCGGTGGCCATTCGTTGGGCCATGGTGGAAAATGCGGGTAGCACATCAAAGCTTACCAGCATGGTGGCCAGAGCTGACAATCCAATACTGTATGCAATTGGGGTACCTATGACCAGAAAAAACAGAAATGAAAAAATGAGGACGAGAATACCCAGGATATCTAGTTCCATAATTAATTCTTTTTATTTTTTTTGTTGATGAGTGTTTTGTATTCTATGTTTAATTTTCTGATATCATCCAGCGAATAATAGATCATCAGCAGCCCACTTATGGGTACGATCATATAGACATAACCAATGGGAACCTGAAGGGCTGAAGAGACTTGTCCCAGCCTGAACCGGGTATAAACCAGCCAGGCACCTCCAACGACCATGATGGTTAAGCTGAAAATAATGATCAGGAAATTGATGAACACCATAAGTCGATTTTTTTTGGGCGGAGTTAGCTTTTCGGGAAGAATATCTATGGCTAGATGCTCATTTTTCCCTTTGACATAAGCTGCCCCGGCCATGCCTACCCATATTAGCAGGAATACGGCCAATTCATCGGTGAATGAACTGGGGTTGGAAAAAAGGTAGCGGCTGGCTACCTGCCATACTACATCCACTACCAGGGTAGTCATTATGATGACTAGAAATATTTCCAGTAGTTTGTCTATTTTTTGTCGAAGGCTCATATTAGTTGATTTCTTATTTTTTATTAATCAAGCTTTCTTTTATGAAAAATCATTCCATATTTCAGTGTTCTGAAATCATTATGATTTTCGGTTTTTTAATTTCAAACTTCAAACACTCCGGTTCATTTATTCCTCTTCGGTTTTAAGAGCCGGATCGGCATTCTTAATTCTTTGAATCAGCTGCCAAAGTTTTTTATTGTCTTTATATAAATTATACACTTCTGCAACCGCATCAATAAAGGGTTGTTTATCCGGTTTGATGATTTCAACGCCTTCTGCGACAACTGCTTTTAAGGCGTTTTCTTCAGATTTTTCCCATTCTTTTCGCTGCACGGGAATGGACTCTTTGACGGCTTGCATGAGCCATTCTTTTTCCTGAGAATTAAGTTTTTCCAAGGCATGAGTGCTCATAATTAAGACATCCGGCAGCCGGGTGTGTTCGTTGAGGGTATAGTACTTGCAAACCTCATAGTGATGGGAGAGGTAAAAACTGGGCGGGTTGTTTTCAGCTCCGTCCACCACTTTCCCTTGCAGGGCGGTATATAATTCGCCCCAGGAAATGGGTGTTGGTGATCCGCCCATGGCCCGTACCATTTCAAAAGAGGTGATGCTTTGCATAACTCTAATTTTAAGGCCTTCCAAGTCTTTTGGTGACTGAATGGGAGTGGAGGTATAAAAACTCCTGGCTCCGGCGTCATAAAAGCACAGGCCTTTCAACCAGAATTCTTCTCCTTTGTTTAGGATTTCCTGACCCAAAGGACCATCTAAAACCGCATAGGCGTGCTCTTTGCTTTTGAAGATATAGGGAAGTCCAAAAATTTTATATTCTTCCACAAAGCCTTCGATGGCGGCAGTGGATACTTTGGTCATATCAAGGCTCCCCAATTGGAGGAGTTCCAGACTTTCGCGTTCTGAACCAAGAACTCCTCCGGGGTAAATTTCTATTTTTAATTTTCCGTTCGATAATTCTTTTACCCTACGGGCCATAAATTCCATGGCAATGTGGACAGAATGTTTGGTGTCAAGTCCATGTCCGAGCTTAAGAACTTTAACCTCCTTGTTCAGGCCACATCCCCCTGAAATAATAAACAGCAAGGCGAGGGAAACTGTCAGTAGTTTATTCATTGTTTTATGATTTAAAGAGATCATACATTGTAGGTGGTTGAAGCAGTGGTCCCGCCTTTGCCGGTCCAGTTGGTGTGGAAAAATTGTCCTCTTGGCTGGTCGATGCGCTCGTAAGTATGGGCTCCAAAATAGTCGCGTTGTGCCTGCAGCAGGTTGGCGGGGAGACGATCGTGGCGGTAACCGTCGAAATAGTTGAGAGCCGATGCAAATGCCGGTGTTGGGATGCCATTTTCTACGGCTTTGGCAACCACGCGCCGCCATCCATCCTGAGTTTTGTGGATCACATCTTTAAAGAAAGGAGCCTGTAACAGATTGGTCAGATTGGGGTTTTCATCGAAAGCTTCTTTAATTTTTCCCAGGAAGACTGAACGGATGATACACCCACCCCGCCACATCAAGGCAATTCCACCATAATTCAAGTTCCAGCCATATTCTTTGGCGGCGGCGCTCATCAATGCATAACCCTGAGCATAGGAGATGATTTTTGAAGCATATACCGCATCATGCAAGTCTTTGAGGAAAGCATCTTTGTCGCCCTTAAATTCGGGTTTGGGGCCTTTCAGTATTTTTGAAGCTTCCACGCGTTCTTCTTTAATGGCCGACAGACATCTTGAAAAGACGGCTTCTCCAATCAATGTCAGCGGAATTCCCAGGTCCAGAGCTGATATTCCGGTCCATTTTCCTGTTCCTTTTTGGCCTGCAGTATCCAGAATTTTGTCTACCAACGGTTGTCCGTCTTCATCTTTGTAGGCTAATATATCTCTGGTTATTTCAATCAGATAAGAGTCGAGAGGTCCTTTATTCCATTCTTTGAATACTTCATGCATCTCATCGGCCGACATTCCCAGCAGCTCCTTCATGACGTGATAAGCTTCGTTAATGATCTGCATGTCACCATATTCAATGCCGTTGTGTACCATTTTTACGAAATGTCCGGCTCCATTTTCACCAACCCAGTCGCAGCAAGGGGTTCCATCTTCTACTTTTGCAGAAATAGATTGGAAAATGGATTTTACTTCCGGCCATGCTTTAGGTGACCCACCGGGCATGATGGAGGGGCCGTTCAAAGCACCCTCTTCACCTCCGGAGACTCCGGTTCCAATGTAGAGCAATCCTTTGCTTTCAACATATTGGGTTCTACGTGTGGTGTCGGGGAAATGGGTGTTTCCGCCGTCAATGATGATATCACCCGGTTCCAGTAGAGGAATTAAACTGTCGATGAGTTTATCGACTGCTGCTCCTGCTTTCACCATCAACATCACTTTCCGGGGACGTTCCAGCGATTGAACCAGTTCTTCCAAAGAATGGGTCCCTTTTATGTTTTTTCCTTTGGCTCGACCATTGATAAAATTGTCCACTTTTTCAATGGTCCTGTTAAAAACAGATACCTGAAATCCTTTGCTTTCCATATTCAGTACCAGGTTTTCGCCCATGACGGCCAACCCGATGAGTCCGATGTCTGATAATTGTTTCATGGTGTTAATATTTTGTTGTTAGTTTTAGTTTGCCACAATAATACGTAATTCTTTTATTTCCCATTCGAGGGATTCCCATTTTCAGCCCCTTTTATGGGATGACAGGGCTGAAGTGGTGTTGAATTTTATTTTCAGGGAATTTTTTCCTTTAAAGAGGCTATTCTGAAAAACGGTCTTTATGGGCCCATAATCCCAGAGCCGGATTAGAAATAAAGAAGATTTCCTCTCCATCGGGCAGGATGTTTTTCCCATCTTTCAGTTTTTCCGGATTATATCTTGATGTCATTTCATTCAGATCGGCATATTTAAAGTTAACCGATTCAATTTCTTCTTTTGAGAGCGCACCCGGGCAATAGGTGATTGTGAAGCGGCCTTCGGAACTTCCGTGAATCAGGTGGGCTGCTGCCCCCAAATTCTCTCTGAGATCTTCGTTTTCATTGGTGGCTTTCAAGGTTGCAGGGGTGCCTCTATATCCATATTTTCTGATTAATTTATCAATGGTAGGATCTTCCCCGAATTCTTTCAGTCCGGGAGCCAGAACGATCAGTTCCGCGCCGTCGGCCAGTGCCATGCGGGTTCGGTAAATACTTTTGTTGCCCAGCCAGGTACTCTTAAATTCTGTGGGGTCGAGGTATACTACTACCTTTTTCAGGGGTTCTTCCACCATTTCAAAGTTAACCTTCAAGGACAAATCGGCAGCTCTTTCAAATACTTCCTTGTCATCACCGATGAATAATCCTCGAACCACCAATCCTTCAAGAGGGTCGTTCCCAACAACCGTGAGAACATAGATTATAGGAAGGTGAGCGGTGAATTCATGGGAAGCATAATTCAAGACTTTTCTAACGGGATTGTTGGCGCGTCCCATGATTCTTTCCATTCCGTAAACGGCACCAATAAAGTGACTTTTGTTGATGCCTTCTGAACCACCCGTTCCCACGAAAATATTTTTATTGTAGTTGGCCATCCCGATCACTTCATGAGGCACCACCTGACCAATTGAAAGGATCAGATCATGCCCTCCATCCCGGATCATTTTGTTGACCTGTGCCGGCCAGTCGTAATCAATCCGACCGTCTGTTATTTCAGAAATGAAACTACCGGGGACTAAGCCCATTGTAACCACATCGTTTCTCCAATCATGTACCCGGAATAAATTTTGAGGAATACCCGCAAACATATGGTCCATTTGTTCACGGGTCATGGCTGTGTGGGTACCAAGAGCCGGCAGGACATCTGTTAGCTTCTTACCGTAGTATTCATAGGCATAGCCGGTCAATTCACCGGCCTTGGAATGAAAGCGGGTATAATCGGGTGGTACGGCCAATACTTTCTGGCGGTTTCCCAGTTTTTCGAGTGCCGCAAAGAGACCTTTTTTCAGGTCATCAGGTCTTAGGACACTCTTCTCCGATCCTTGTTGAAAATAAATCATGCTGGTTTGTTGTGTTTCATTTATGGATGCCCTGATCCTGTGAGGTGTTGTTTTGTAGAGACGGCTTTATTCCGTCTCTACAATTAGTTTAAAATTTATCTTTTCACTCTGGCATTTCCACTCCAGAGGCTCCAGATCATTTCTTCGTCCGCCGGTTGTGCATAATCGGTCAGGAAGGTGGTTGCCAGTGCGCCCGATGCCCATCCGAATTGAATCCATTTTTGTGGTTCCCAACCTTTGATGATTCCATATAGCAGACCTCCTACAAAACCGTCGCCGCCGCCAATGCGATCCAGGACTCTGATGGGGCGTGGCTCTATCACTTCCCAGTTATTGCCTTCAAGCATAATGGCGCCCCACAGATGTTCGTTGGCTGAGATCACCTGGCGTAGTGTTGTTGCAAACACCGAAGCGTTGGGGAAGGTTTGCTTCACCCGCATAATCATCTCCTTAAAGTTGTCGATCTTGTCCGCGATTTCTTTACCGCCGGCTTCTGGACCTTCAATACCCAGACAAAGCTGATAATCTTCTTCGTTACCAATCAGGACATCAGAAACGGACGCTATTTCGATGAAAATGTCCCGAAGCTCTTTTTGTCTGTCTTTCCAGAAAGAGGCTCTGTAGTTCAAGTCGAAAGAGATGATTGTGCCGTGTTTTTTTGCGGCCCGTGCCACTTCGAGGCAAAAATTTCCTGTTTCGGGCGACAGTGCTGCAATGAGCCCGGAAAGATGCAAAACACCTGCTCCTTCTTGTCCGAAGATTCGTTCCAGATCGAAGTTTTTGGCATTCAGAGTTCGGCCTATTTCACCGGCTCTGTCGTTATGTACCCGAGGGCCTCTTCCGCCAAAGCCACTGTCGGCAATGTTAAACTGATGGCGATAGCCCCAAGGGCCGCCTTGTTCTACTTCCATTCCTTCATAATCCATGTGACGATTACGAAGATTGCTTTTGATGAATTGGGCAATAGGGCTGTCTTTTACAAAAGTGGTGAGCACTTTAACCGGTAATCCCAGATAGGAAGAGATGCTGGCTACATTGGTTTCTGCACTTGTAGCTTGCATCTTAAAGGTGTCACTGCTATGGACCGGTTGTCCGTTTTCCGGTGTGATTCTTACTCCCATGCTGGTTGGAACAACCATGGCATATTTGAAGTCATTTTTTAGTTTCATTGTTGTTCATTTTTAAGGATTAAACACCACTGTATGCACTAAAACCCCCATCTATGGGAATCACGATTCCGGTGATAAATTCCGACCAGTCGGAAAGAAGAAAGATTAATGCCCCGGTGAGTTCTTCGGGTGTGCCGTATCGCTCCATGGGGGTCCCATTAATAATTTTATGACCTCTCGGTGTAGCTTCGCCCGTTTTTTCATCAATCAATAGAAAACGATTTTGATTGGTGAGTAAAAATCCGGGGGCAATGGCATTGACCCTGACACCGGTTTTGGCAAAGTGAACCGCCAGCCATTGGGTAAAGTTGTTAATGGCAGCTTTAGAGGCCGAGTAGGCAGGAATCTTGGTCAAGGGTCGGTAGGAATTCATAGAAGAAATATTGACAATTCCTCCGTTTTGTTTTAAAACCATGTCTTTGGCAAAAACAAGAGATGGGAGGAGTGTCCCTTTAAAGTTGAGGTCGAAGGTTTTATCAAACCCTTCCAACTCCAGCCCAAAAAAGGTTTCTTCCAGATGGTCCAGATCTGCCGGGTCGATTCTCTCAGCCTTAGAGGTGGCCGAGGGGGCATTCCCCCCGGCGCCGTTAATCAGGAAATCAATCGATCCCAATCTTTCGTTTATCTCTTGTTTGGCAGCTTCGAGACTACCTCTATCCAGCACATTGGCTGAAATGCCGATACTTTCGGTGCCGAACGCGTTTTTGATGTCCGAGGCTACTTTTTCAGCATTTTCTTTTTTAAGATCAAGAATGGCTGTTTTGACGCCTTTTGACGCCAAAGCTTTGGCCATTACCGAGCAGATTACTCCGCCACCGCCTGTGATGACGGCAACTTTGTCTTTTAGATTAAGATCTTTAATAGGATTTGTCATGACTATGCCGATTTAATTTCCTTAATGGTGCTGATGAGTTCTTTTACTTTTGCTGACAGAGCGTCAAAGTCGCCTTTTTCAATGATGTCTTTGGGGAAGAGTTTGGATCCCATTCCCACACAAGTAACACCGGCATTGAACCATTTTTGAAGGTTTTCTTTGGAGGTGTCAACTCCACCTGTTGGCATAATATTGGTCCAAGGACAAGGGCCTTTCACGGCTTTTACAAAAGAGGGTCCCCCCACTTCCGAGGCGGGGAAAATTTTTACCAGTTCAGCCCCCAGTTCTTCTGCTTTTCCGATTTCGGATACCGATCCGCATCCCGGTGCCCACATTATTTTTCTGCGGTTGCACATGCGGGCTATGTTCTCATTGAAAAGAGGTGAAACGATAAAATTGGCTCCTACCTGGATATAGAGGGCGGCCGTGGCTTCTTCGACCACCGATCCGGCGCCCAAAATCATTCCCGGCAATTCTTTCAGTGCATATTTATTGAGTTCGCTGAAGATCTCATGGGCGAAGTCTCCTCTGTTTACCCATTCAAAAGTACGAATGCCGCCATCGTAACAAGCTTTCAGAACTTTTTTGGCGGTGGAAAGGTCAGGGTGGTAAAATACCGGTACCACCCCTGTCTCTTTCATGGTTTGAAAAACTTCTATTCTACTATATTTTGCCATTTTTCTATTTTTTTTAAAGTTGAGTAATCCGATGATCGGGAATTAACGTGACACCCGTCCCGAAGCATCCCCGCTCATCAGTTTTTCCACCTCCGGCACGGTTACCTGGTTGAAGTCACCATGGATGGTATGTTTCAGGCAAGATGCTGCCGTAGCAAACCGAAGAGCTTTTTCATCATCGTTATAGGTCAGTAAACCGTAGATCAGACCTCCCATGAAAGAGTCTCCACCACCCACGCGGTCCACAATATGTGTAATCTGGTAGGTGGGGGCGGTATAAAGTTTATTTCCGTCAAATAAAACTCCCGACCAACTGTTGTGACTGGCACTGATAGAACCTCTCAACGTGGTGATTACTTTTTTTACTCTTGGATATTGTTTCATGATTTGCTCTGAAACACTCTGATAAGCTGCAGCTTCTACTTTGCCACCGGTGATGTCTACCCCTTCCGGTTTTATTCCCAGTACCATTTCAGCATCTTCTTCATTGCCCAGAACGATATCGCAACCGGCTACCAGTTCGGGCATTACTTCATTGGCTTTTTTGCCATATTTCCATAAGTTTTTCCTGTAGTTAAGGTCACAGGAAACGGTAATTCCCTTTTTGTTGGCTGCTTTTATCGCCTCCAGGCAAACATCGGCAGCACCTTGAGATACAGCCGGGGTAATACCAGTCCAATGGAACCAATCCACTCCTTCAAATATTTCATCCCAGTCGAAAGTTCCGGTCTCCACAGTGGCAAAAGAAGAGTGTGCGCGGTCATAAACTACCTTGCTGGGGCGTGCTACAGCGCCCGATTCCAGGAAATATATCCCCAGTCGTTCACCTCCATACTGGATCTTACTGGTATCTACACCATATTTTTCCAGTTCCATACGGCATGCCCGTCCCATATCATTTTGGGGAAGACGGGTTACCAAGCTGGCATCAATCCCGTAATTGGCCAGTGAAACAGCAACGTTGGCCTCGCCACCGCCATAGTTGATGTCGAAAGATGTGGCTTGTGCAAAACGTTGATATCCGGGCGTAGAAAGCCTCAGCATGATCTCTCCGAAGGTAACTACTCTTTTTTGTGACATGATGATAAATTTTTAATTTACGTTTCCTGTTGGTTTTAATTATTGTGATTAAATAAAAACGGGTTTTTTAATTGTTCTTTTCTTTTGACGTCTACCCATATTAAAAAACAAGGTAGGGGATTCCCTATTTCGAAGAAGGTAACATTCATTTCTTGTTGCTATAGTCTGAACGATTCAATTTTGTCACTTAATGTCACCGTCTGCGTATTTTCCCCTTTCCATACCTTAAAATCCAAAGTAGGCTTTGGCATTTTGATAGGAAATACCTTCTACAAGGGTTTTAAGAATTTCTTGATCTTTAGGAATAACGCCTTTTTCCACTTCTTGTCCGATGTAATTGCAAGCTATTCTTCTAAAATATTCGTGACGCGGATAGGACAGGAAGCTTCTGGAATCGGTAACCATTCCTACAAATCGGGAAAGGAGTCCTAAGGCAGAGAGATCAGCCAAATGTTTCTCCATTCCTGTTTTTTGGTCCAGGAACCACCACGCAGCCCCATATTGCATTTTGCCGGGGACAGAACCATCTTGGAAATTGCCGATCATGGTCACAAACACTTCATTGTCGGCCGGATTAAGATTGTATAGAATGGTTTTTGCCAATTGGTTGGAAACATCCAGGCTATCCAGAAAACGGGAAATTTTGTAACTGTCTTGTGGATTGGCAATGGAGTCAAATCCGGTATCAGGACCTAATTTATTAAAGAGCCTGGTGTTGTTGTTACGCATGGCTCCCAGGTGAAACTGCTGCACCCAGCCCCGTTTGTGGTTGAGTTTACAGAGTTCCTGCATGATTTTGTATCTGTAGCCTTCTGTTTCCTGTTCGTTGAGTTTCTGTCCTGTTCTGATTTTTTGGAAGGCTTTTTCGGGATCGGTTCCGGCGGCATCGGTGTAGTACATCCTGTCCAAGCCGTGGTCGGAGGCACGACATCCTGTTTCATGGAAAAAAGCATGCCGTTGATCCAATACCTTCAGAAGATCGGCAAAAGAGGAGATGACAGCGCCACTAACTTCCTCTAATTGGTTGATATATTGATTGAATGTTTCCGGATTATCGGTCTTGATCAAATTGTCGGGGCGCCAGGTAGGACGGACCTGAATTTCGAAATTTTTCAACTGAATGTGATATTCCAGGCTATCTGCCGGGTCGTCTGTTGTTCCTACCACTTCAACTTTCATTTTTTTCAAAAGATTGCGGGTAGAAAACTCCTTCTGCTTCAGCATTTCGGATGCTTGATGATAAATGGTGTCCGCTGTTTTAGGGCTGAGCAGATCAAAGATGTTGAAATAACGTGCCAGTTCCAGGTGGGTCCAGTGATAGAGGGGATTTCCTGCCGTATAGGGTACTGTATCAGCCCACTTTAAAAATTTGTCATAGAAAGAGGGTGCACCGGTGCAGTATGCTTCATCCACACCATTGGTTCGCATGGCACGCCATTTATAATGATCTCCTGCAAGCCATACTTCTCCCAGATTGTCGAAGCGATGATCTTCTGCAATCAGTTTTGGGGAAAGATGACAATGGAAATCAATGATCGGTTGCGCCTCCGCATAATCATGAAATATTTCTTTTGCGGTTGCGCTTTCCAGTAAGAAGTCGGGATGAATAAAGTTTTTCATCAGTATAAAATTTGTTTAATTAATTGGTCTGGTAGAACTCGCATGATCTTAAGTTTTCTACTTTTTTGTGATCAACTTACATGGTCATGTTCGTTTCATGCGTATAAAATAAAATTTACTTAAGTTGTTGACCGAATGGAACTCGCATGATCAAGTTATATACATACTTTTTTGTGATCTTAGTTACTGATCATGCTCGTTTCATTCGTATAAAAATTATCTCTTTTATTGATTCATCAGTTTCAGGGAACTCGGCTGACTGAGTTTTATCCAATTTTTTTGGAATCCCTGAATCATTCAGTATCGGTTGGGGTAGGTATTGCCAATTATCGTTTCATGTATTTTTTATGGTTGTTCAATTTTGAAAAATTGCCATTTGTTATGAACTTGCTTATTCGTTGATTAAAAGGATGAATTCACTTTTCGTTAACGAACACGAAGATATGAGATTCTTTTATTTCGGTCAAATATTTTTATGATTTTTTGCTGTTATTTAAAATTTGGGGAGATGATAGAAGCAGTAAAAGGCAGACCTTTATTGGTGTATGTGTATTTTAAGTGGCTTTTAAATAGAATGTTTGAATATTTATCGCTTCAATTTCGGAAACGTTGTTATTGGAGTGGGCTATTTAAGCGGTCTCCTGTTCTAAAGAATGGATTAAATATGAGAAAAGGGAAAAACAGTGTCAAAAATTTGTGTTTTATGTGCAAACGTTTGTATTTTTGTCATACAATTTGCTGAAGTATGGCCAAAAAACATGTTACCATTACGGATATCGCCAATCAGATGGGTATAACGCCATCGACCGTATCGCGGGCTCTTTCCGGAAATACCAGAGTCAGCGAAAAAACCAGATCGGCTGTTCTGAAAGTGGCCGAAGGAATGGGGTATCAGCCCAATATGCTGGCCTCCTCCTTACGAAAGGGAAGAAGCGATACCATCGGAATGATTGTACCGCGTATTAACCGTCATTTTTTTAGTCATGTTATTAGTGGAGTGGAGGCCATTTTTAATCCGGCAGGGTATAGTCTGTTGATCTGTCAAACTCATGAAAGAGAAGAAGATGAAAGAAAAGCGGTTCAAACCTTAATGCAAAACCGAGTGGGCGCGATTATCATTTCTCATTCGGTGGAGACACAGGAGTTTGATCACTTTTTGGACATCATTTCGGAAGGCATTCCATTGGTTCAGTTTGACCGTGTAACAGACCAGGTGAAAGGCCCCCGGATTATTAATGATAATTTTTTGGGCGCTTTACGAAGCACTCGACATCTCATTAAAAATGGGTGTAAGCGAATTGCGCATTTTTCAGGAGCACTTCACATCAATGTGTATCGCGAGCGGTTAGAAGGCTATAAATATGCTCTGAAACAAAGCAATATAGCGTTTGATCCGGAGTTGGTAGTCGAAAATTGCATATTGCAAGAGGCGGGAGCTGAGGCTGCCGAAAAACTATTTCATTCTCAAAAGATTGATGCCATTTTTTCGGCCAGTGATTTTTCAGCTCTGGGAGCCCTGAAGCAATTGAAAAAGTTGGGTGTCAAAGTCCCCGAAGCGATTAAAATCTGTGGGTTTGCCAATGAACCTTTTGCCGGGTTGGTGGATCCGGGGCTGACATCTGTCGAACAAAATGCTTTTGAGATGGGCTCTCAGGTGGCCCGTTCCATAATCAATAACCTGGGGAAAGATGAGTTTGGCGAGGAGGAAATTCAAATTCCGGTGCGGCTGATTCCACGGTTATCTTCCATGCATGAGAATTCATCGGCTATGTATCCAGGAGACGATGAAATCATTAATTTGAAGTAAATAAGAATGTTTAATGTTTTATTAAAATAATACAATCATGAATTACGAGTTAAGGTATGCAGCACATCCTGCTGATTTTAAAGGTTATGACACCAAGAGAATCCGTGAAGATTTTCTGGTTGAGAACGTAATGGTTCCGGGCGAAATCAATGTGGTTTATTCTCTGTATGACAGGTACATTGTGGGCGGAGCGGTGCCAACCGATCAAGCGTTGAAACTGGAGCCGTTTAAGGAGTTAAAGGCCGAATATTTCCTGCAACGTCGTGAGATGGGAATTATTAATGTTGGTGGTGATGCGAAAATTACTTCCGACGGAACCGAATACATTTTAAAGTATAAGGAAGCGCTTTATTTGGGCAGCGGGAATAAAGAAGTAACAATGGCTTCGGTCGATGCTTCCAAGCCGGCTCATTTATACATCAATTCTGCACCGGCGCACCATGAGTATCCCAACAAAAAAGTTACCCGAGAGGATGCCGAAATTGTGGAGCTGGGTGCGCTCGAAAGCTCCAATCATAGGGTGATCAATAAACTGTTGGTAAATAGTGTGGTGAAAACTTGTCAGTTGCAGATGGGGATGACCGAACTCAAAGCGGGAAGTGTTTGGAATACTATGCCTGCCCATACGCACACCCGAAGAATGGAAGCCTATTTCTATTTTGAAGTACCGGATGATCAGGCTATTTGTCACTTTATGGGTCAACCAGACGAAACCCGTCACATCTGGATGAAAAATGAGCAAGCGGTGATTTCGCCTTCATGGAGCATTCATAGTGCTGCCGGAACTTCCAACTATACCTTTATCTGGGGTATGGCAGGTGAAAATCTGGATTATGACGACATGGAAAAATGCGGCCCTCAAGATTTGAAATAATTGGGGAAATGTTGGTTGTTGAAGAATTAAGTTAAAGTGTTACTATTAAAAAATATACTGTTATGAGTATCATTAATGAGTTATTTGATCTGAATGGAAAAGTTGCCCTTATTACAGGGGGAACCCACGGCATTGGCATGGCCATCGGTAAAACGCTGGGAAAGGCCGGTGCCAAAATTGTGGTGAATGACCTTTCCCAAGAAAAGCTTGAGGCGTGCAAAAAAGAGTATGCCAAAGATGGTGTTGATGTTTATACCTTGGTCTTCGATGTGACCAACGAAGAAGATGTTGATAAAGGAATCACTCAAATTGAAAAGGAATTGGGTGAGATTGATATCTTGGTCAATAACGCCGGAATCATTAAGCGGATTCCTATTCTTGACATGAAAGTTTCTGAATATAAACAAGTCATTGATGTGGATCTGGTGGCTCCTTTGATTGTGTCCAAAAGAGTGGCTCCTTCAATGATTAAGAAACGGAGCGGAAAAATTATTAATATGTGCTCAATGATGAGTGTCTATGGTCGTAATTCCGTTTCTGCCTATGCTTCTGCCAAGGGGGGATTGAAACTTCTTACGGCTAATATGACCTGTGAGTGGGCCAAATACAACATTCAGGTAAATGGAATAGGTCCTGGTTATATTGCAACTGCTCAAACAGCGCCTATTCGCGAGGGGAACCATCCTTTTAACGATTTGGTGATGACGCGTACCCCGGCGGGTCGTTGGGGAGAGCCCGAAGATGTGGGTAATGCAGCTCTTTTTCTGGCCAGCAAAGCCAGTGACTTCGTGAACGGACACGTTCTGTACGTCGATGGTGGTATTCTTGCTAATTTCGGTTATGTTAAAGGTGAAAATGATTTGCCAAATGAATAGAGTGATTATGGGTGTTGTGGCTCTCTTGTTATGGGGAGCCACTTCATGTTCGGAAAAACCGTCGCTGGTGGTTTCCAATCCTCTGGATGTGGAAAGAAGTGACGAAACCATTGTTGTTAAGAGATCCGACCTGGAAGAACGCTTTGGCGAAATTCCCCAAGGGTTTGCTGCAGCGATAAAGCTTAACGACCAATATGTTCCTTCTCAGGTAGATGACATGGACCGTGACGGCGTGTGGGATGAACTCGTTTTTACGGTGGATTTTCAGCCTTCCGAAACGTTATCATTGGAGGTAGTTAATCTTCCCGAAGATGAGTATCCCGAATTTCCTGTTCGTACCAATATCCAGCTGGGCATCCATCAACCTGATGGAACCTATAAAGAGGTGGATAAGTACGATGCTCCCCCCATTTCAGAAGGATTTAAAATTATTGCGCAAGGGGAAAGCGTTAGTTGGGAAAATGATAAAATGGGGTTCCGTAACTATTTTGATGTCAGGAATATTAAGGATCTGTTTGGGAAGCTGAAACCAGATATCCTTCTGGATAAACTCCATACACCGGAAATACCGGATTATCATACGCTTTCCGATTGGGGGATGGACATTCTTCACTGTGGAAGTTCTCTGGGTTCCGGAGGTCTTGCCATGCTGGAAGCAGATTCGCTCTACCGACTGGGGTCCACAGAAAAGTATTCTTTTGAGAAAATTACTGAAGGACCAGTCAGGTCGGTGTTCGATCTGAAATATGAAGGGTGGAAGGTGGCCGACCAATCTTTATCGGCCGTGGAGCGGATCACCATTTTTCCCGGGAAATATTGGTTTATGTCGGACGTGACCGTTAACGGATTTGATGGTGAAAAGCAGCTGGTGACCGGAATAGTTACAAGTAAATTAACCAATGAGCCGTTTGAGTTTAAAACCGACCCCGGTTATCGGGTGATCGGGACTCACGATCTTCAGTCGGAAAATAAGGATGAACTGGGAATGGCAATAATGTTGAAAGACGATGAGGTGACCCGTGTGGCACGAACCACAGATATCAACTTCTTTGAACGGGGGTATCAGACGGTGGTGGAGAAAGCGTTCAGTCACGTTATTTCCGAAACCTATTATGTCGCCCAAAAAATCAAGGCCGACCGAGCAGCCCGTCATTTCTTTTTTGCTGTTTGGGGACTCGAAGATGAGAAATGGAAAGATGTTGAAAACTTTAAGGCTTACATGACTGACGAAGCCCAACGGCTTGGGAATCCGGTGGTTGTTGAAATGCATTAGGAGATCATCTTTGAAGGTCAACGTCGCTGTGACGTTGCTAATGTAGTTTAGGTTTTATAAGTTGTGTTAAAGAGGAGTGAATCTGTCATCAACGGTAGGTTCACTCCTCATTTTTTATGGGTTTCGAAAATGTAAAATTAAAAACGGTCAGGTGATGCATGGTCGAAATAGGAATCGTAATCAATCGTTTTTTTCTGGTTCATCTTTCTTTTGTGTGTGCAATGCTTTCCGGTATATAAAAAGTATTCATACGTATCACACTTAGCAATGAAGGATCTCTCTCAGAGAATAGTTGTAAAAATGGGGAATCGTGAAAATTTGCTGGAAATAATGAATAAATTCAGAGGTAACATAAATGAGAGGGGCATGGTCAGATATTTCCGAAACCAACTAAAATGAGAGGGGCATAACCAAAAAATTTCGGGCATGATCAAATATTTTCGGGCATGATGAAATTTTTCCGGGATGGATGAAAATTGATTGGTGGGTTAAAAATTTGATTGGTGCGATAGAAATAGTGGAGTCCTATTTTTTTTGACACCAAGGTCAGTGTCTGTTGGACGTTTGAGTGTCTTGCAAAAAAGAAGGGATGTCCAATTAATTTGAACATCCCTATATCTTATATTAATATGTATGAATATACAAAAAGTTTTTCGTCGGCAATTGCCAAGACGATTGTGAATTATAGAATATCAATCAATTCTACTTCAAAAATGAGCGTTTCGTTGGGGCCAATTTTATCGCCGGCGCCCTTGTTGCCATAGGCCATATCGGAAGGCACAAATAATTTCCATTTGGCCCCGACAGGCATCAACGTTAAGGCTTCCTGCCATCCCTTGATGACCTTGTTTACCCTAAAGGTTGCCGTATCACCCCGCTCCACTGAGCTGTCGAACACCGTTCCGTCGAGGAGTGTTCCGTGATAGGTGCATCGCACCTGATCGGTTATTTTAGGCTTTGGGCCGTTCCCCTCTTTTAATATTTGATATTGGAGTCCACTTTCCAGTGATATAACCCCATTATTCATGGCATTTTTTTGTAAAAAGGTTTTTCCTTTATTCAGATTATTTCTGGCCTCTTTGTTTTTCAGGCTGTCTTTTCGTTGTCTTATTTGTTGGAAAATTTGGCGGATGTAGATGTCTGCGGTCATTTCCGTGAAGTAAGATTGCCCATAAGCCAACTCATTGAAAAACCCTTTTTTAAAGATTTCTACATCAATGGTGTCGAACTGATTTTTTCGAAATTCGAGATATCGTTCCAGTAGATTGGCATTTTTTAATGCCAGTGCCACCTGTTTAAATTCAATAGTATCAAAAGGGGTTTGTTTTAAGTTGTTTTTCCAGGCATTGGCCTCATAAAATCCTAACGCATAGCTTAAACTATCCAGCTGATTGTTGAGTTCCACTTTTCCGGTGTTGGGAACTCGGTTACATGCGGCCAGGGCTAGCAATACAGTAGTCATGACCATGATTAATTGTCTTTTTTTCATTCGTATGGATATTTATTGATTTATTTTTCTATTGTCCGGAATTCTCTGTTAATGGATGTATGGATTAGCATGAATGGAACAACCTAAAAATTCTTCCGATTTGGGGAAATATTTCGTCCCAATGGCAGTTATCCGCTTTTTCGGCTTTATTGATTGCAACTGTTTCGTATTTCCCAATGAGAGTATTCCAGGTTAAATGTAGGATGAAATATTGGAAAATCATGAATGAAAAGAGTACGAAATTAGAATTGTTACTACTTATTAAGGTAAAGTGGCGGTGAAAAACTGAGCCATTCGAGATTTTTTTTTGCTTTAGGATGCCGGCTTTGTGGCTCTCAGCATTTCTCTTTTTCCGGGAGGACCGGGAATTTTTTCGATAATGAGGCCTGCATTTTGGAGAGCTCTTTTTACACTTCCCTTTGCGCTGTAGGTGGTGAGAATGGCTCCGGGACTCATCATGCCTGCAATGGATTGAAAGATTTCCGGGGTCCACAGTTCCGGTTGTTTGTCGGGGGCAAAGGCATCGTAAAATACCAGATCGTAATGTTTGTTGCTGACAAAGTTTTGTATTTCGGTTTGTTCCTTCACGAGCCGGAATAGTGAGGTTATGTCGGTTGGGTGGTTCCAGGGGGCTTTATGAATTTTCTGAAAACAGCTGTTAGCCTGTTGGAAGGGAATATGGTCGGGATAATTTATTTTTTCCGTTATTTCGGGTGGGAGCGGGTATTTTTCTAGGGAGTGGTAGCAAATAGGATGGTTGTTCGAATAGACTAAAGCGAGCAGGGCATTAAGGCCGGTGCCGAATCCTGCTTCCAGAATATGTATGGGGTCGACCTTTGGGCGGTGATGGCTGGCGATTTTGTTTTGGATATTCGGATTGGTTTTGATCTCTATCCTCTTTTGTGGGGTAACGCTGTCGCTGCCATTCGGGGCTTTCATTTTTAAATAGTGTTGAAGGCCCGCCCGAATGAATACATGCATCGACTCTTGTATGGCCCCGTGAATGGAATGGTAGTGTTCGTCAAGGTCGGGACGGTAAAGGGTGGAAGATCCGTCCTCCGATGTTTTGAGGATTATTTGGGGGAAATCTTTATTCATCAGTATAAAATTTGGTTAATTCATTGGTCTGATGGAACTCGCCTGATTCAGGGGGTATACATACTTTTTAGTGACCATCTCACATTGTGATACTTGTGAGCTTCCTATAAATTCTTTGTTTATTATTATTAGTTTCACAATTTGTAGCAGGGCTTATAAATTATGCGAACCAATATGTGATAGCCTTTGAAGATAATGATTCTGCCATGAAATAAATTTTTCGGTGGCAAAGATAGTGATATCTGATTGCATTGTTTGCAGGCGTGGAATCTTTCTAAATCAATGTTTCTATTTCCCGTTTTTTGAGACTGTGGAGGTCGTTTTATCCATTCCGTCGATGAGTTTTAAGTTTATTGTTGTTATTTTGTTTGTTCAAATAATTTTCGGAATAGTCGAACAATCCAATTGGCTAAATATCTGGAATAGAAGATTAATATTGGGGGAGGGATAGATATATGTCCGGCCCAAAGCATTGATGTTTGAAAAATATGAGGAATCTTTGGGCGATGAGAATCATTGACCCTCCGTTAAATTAACCTTTAATTATGTGCATAGACAGGATTACTTTTATTGTGGCCATGGAGGCAGAAGCCAGGCCGTTGATACGGAAATTGTCACTTGTGGAAGATGAGTTTTTTGGCGTTGGTTTGCCCATGCGAGGCTGGACAGGTGAATATGAAGGCATTTCTTTGTGTTTGGTTACTAATGGAAAAGACCGGGCTACGACGCATGATTTGATAGGTACCGAAGCAGCCACATTGTCCACTCAACTGGCACTGGAACGGTATCGTCCCCAAATGGTGATTAATGCCGGCACTGCGGGTGGTTTTATGCAAAAAGGGGCCCGAATAGGAGATGTTTATTTGAGCCATCGGGAAGTGGTTTATCATGATCATCGTGTGGATATTCCTGGGTGGGAGGCCCATAGTGAAGGTCATTATCCGGTGTGGGATACCGGTCAGTTACAAAGTCTGCATTTAAAATATGGCGTTGTTTCCACGGGCAGTTCTCTGGATATGCCTGAAGGGGATGAAAAGCGTATTCATCGTTTGGGAGGGGAGCTTAAGGAGATGGAAGCGGCTGCTGTTGCATGGGTCTCTTCTTTGCATGCAGTGCCTTTTTTTTGTGTCAAAGCGGTGACCGATTTGGTAGATTCGGGAAAACCAACGCATGAAGAGTTTTTGCAAAACTTAAAGCTTGCCACCGACCATTTGTCGGAAGCATGCCTGGAAATTATCCAATTCTTTGCTCAAAATCCCAATATTCGTTTAAAGTAGAGCTTTAGTAGGGCGACTCCCCGATGTTTTCCATATTGTTGATCCATATACGCTTTTTCAGGAAAAAATTCTCTGAAGAGCATTATGCTTTTGTTTTTGATTCCCGGCAGTCGTAAAATCTCTTTGACGACCATTTGTTTATGTCTTTTAGCCGCATCTGTCTCACGCAGGAAAAAGGTCTCTTCCGGAAATGGAATTTTAGGACGGATGTTCCAGGGATCATAAGGCAACAGGCGCATGGCCCAGGCCATGACCGAGGCCATTTGCTCTTTTTCCCGTGGGTTAAAGTTCAGCACTTTTCGAATGAAGGCCGGGTCGTGTTGATTCCTTTCTAGGAGGAGCGCCAGATCCACCAACCAACCCAGTCGCAGTCCTCCCAACTGATAACCTTTTAAAAGATGACCGGCCAAATGATAGGTCTGCATAACATCATTAAAGATACTGATGTTGGGTATCTGTTGTGGACAAAAGGTTTCACTGAAAAGATCTGTCTGTTGAGGGTTTAGCGTACTTCCAATGGCAAAAAGACGCCGGTGAGGCTCTATCATGATATTTTGCCAGCGGATGGCAGGGATATGGGCATTGACTTTGGCGTGTAGTTGCGAAATGGGTTGATGAATTGGAGTGGCGCCCTTTTGATACATGATATCAGCAAAGAGATCCATTTGCGCATCGGGCACCAGAATGTCGATGTCGCCCATGGGGCGCAATGCTTCCTGCGGATAGACTGTGAAGGCCAATGCCGTTCCCTTGAGGGGAACGATGGTGATTCCGTTTTGTCGGGCCAAAAGATTCATCTCACTGAAAACTTTCCATTTTTGTCGATTCATCAGAAGGGTTTGCAGATACTGCATCTTTAATGGTTCTTCCAATTCCGGTGGCAGAACCATCGCTGGATGTTTTTTGAATTGATAATAGCACCAAGGTGCCACCCCGTTTCTGGCTGCAAAGCTGAAGACCTCTTCAAAATTTGTTTGGGTCACCCGGGATAAAACCGGCGGTTTCTGCGAAGGTTTGCACCACTCAAAAACCAGATTGGCAACAGTCGACTGAAATGGTAAATTCTCTTTCATGAAACAGATGTCTAAATAACTTAACTATGAGATGTTTTTGAATGGTACCGGTTGAGCGGGTGTGGATAAGATGCCTTCTACTGGCTAGATGCATAAACAATGTTCGGCCTTTTTTCCGTACCGCTCGATTTCGAAACGGAACCTTCTTACCTCAATGACTAAGCTTGTTTTTTTTGCTCTCGAAGCATTTTTATGAAAATAATTAGGTAAAACTAATCATAAAGTATTGGCTCAGCAATGGTTTTTGAACTGAAATGGGGGAAAGGAATATTTGGATTTGTGCCAAAGAAAGGGAGTCAGACTGATCATCAAATAGGTTGGCATAATGTAAAATGATTCTAAATTAGGGGTTTGCAACCAGTAAGGAGTTAATTTAATATTTGTTTAACATTAAACACACTTGACATTTTGTATTTGTTTGCATAATTTAGAATCATCTGTTTTGGTTAAAATTAATAGCCAGATACTCAATTAAAAAGCGTGTTGTTTATTTAGAAACAAACTAAATAGAGAGAAAAAAGAGGTATTTAGGAGTTTGAAGTCGTTTATTTTTATTGTAGTTTTGTTAGACAGGAAACAAAAAATTAAATACCATGACATCAATACAATTTACTAATCGATTACTGGGGCTTCAGGATAAGTTGTTGTATTTTGCCCTGAGCTTGACATCTAATGATGAAGATGCCCATGATCTTCTTCAGGAAACCATCCTGAAGGCATTAACTTACCGCAATCAGTTTGTGGCCAACACCAATTTTAAGGCTTGGGTGTTTACCATTATGAAGAATACGTTTATTAATAATTATCGAAGAAATCAGAAAACCCGAAACACTTTTGATGGATCGGACGATGCCTTTAAATATGCGCACCGTCATAATTATACCTCCGAGACACCTGAAATGGTACATTCCGTGGTTGAAATGAATAAGTATATTGAGCAGTTGTCGGATGAGTTTCGGATTCCTTTTCGCATGCATACCGATGGTTATAAATATAAAGAGATCGCTGAAAAACTGGATCTTCCCATTGGTACCGTAAAGAGTCGTATATTCTTCACAAGGAAGAAATTGCAGGAGATGTTAAGAGATCGTGAAGGTAGCTATGCGGTATAATTATATTTGGATAATTTATTCGGTAATTGGGTGCCGAAATAAAATAAGTTAAAGATTTGGGTTTAGTGGATGAGTGGGCAGCCGGCCAATTGTTTTTATAACAATGGCCGGTTGTTTTTTTTTGATTTTGGAAGAATTTCTTTGTGCGATGGCTTAATTTTGTTTAATTTTTGCTGCCCATAGGGGTGAGGTGTGAAAATAGATGCTTTTGTGGGTAAGAAAATGGGGATAAGAGCAGGTGTGACAAGCATGCTTGTAGGTCAAGAATTTAAAAATTAATTGATAAAATATGAATAGCCAAACAAAATCAAGACGATATCAACGGATTTATGGTCAAGTAAAATCTTTAATAGGAGCAACCGCGAGCCCATGGTCACGCATGAGTACCCTAGCCGCCTTGTTGCACCATAAAATGGATGGCTTTTTTTGGACCGGATTTTATTATCTGGATGATAACGGCGATTTGGTGGTAGGGCCTTATCAGGGACCACTGGCCTGCCTGAAACTGAAAAAAGATACCGGTGTGTGCTGGGCTGGCATTAATGAAGAGCGCAGTCAAGTGGTTGGAGATGTTGAAAAATTCCCGGGGCATATTGCCTGCTCATCGTTAAGTAAATCTGAGATTGTAGTGCCCGTTAGAAACCATGAGGGTAAGGTTGTGGCTGTGTTAGACATAGACAGTAGGGAGTTAAATGCTTTTGATGATACAGACCGGGAAGAACTTGAGAAAATGGTAACTTTGGTTTATGGGGAGGTCTAGGGTTGACAAAGTTCAATAGCGCCTTAAACGATTTGCCTATACGTTAAGATGCAAAAAAAATTTTGTGAAGGTTCCTGTGCAGCGAAAATCAAAACAGTGACTGGAGTTTTAATAATTTATTGCCATTCGTCTTTGAGGTATTCCTGGGCCATTGGTATAAAAAGTGATGTAAAACGGATATGAGACGCATCGTATTAATTACCGGAGCAGCCAAACGGCTAGGAGCAACGTTGTCGCGATCGCTGGCGGCCGAAGGATGGGATGTGGTGTTACACTACAATTACAGTCGTGATGAAGCCCACGCCCTGTCAGCGGAGCTTAAAAGCAAGTATGCAGATCGTGATTTTCCTGTAGTGCAATGTGATTTGAGCAATACCGATGCTGTATTATCTCTTTTTGAAAGATTGCCCGAGGGGTATGAAGTTTTGGATGCACTGATTAATAATGCCAGTACTTTTAATTCCGGAACCATTGAAGAAACTTCCCCCGCCTTTCTTCGGAAAGAGATGGAAGTCAATTTTGAGGCTCCCTTTTATTTGCTTCAATCGTTTAAAAATTCGTTTGAAAAAGGATGTATTGTAAATATCCTGGATACTAAAATAACGACCAATGAAGCATCACATGCGGCTTATCTTTTGGCAAAAAAAAATCTGGCATCGTTGACACAAATGGCAGCACTGTCGTTTGCTCCTGATTTTCGAGTGAATGCGGTGGCGCCGGGACCTGTTTTGGCACCACCCAGAAAAAGTGACGATTACCTGATGAAAGTTGTGGGAAAAACCCCTCTTAAGAAAAGGGTGGAACTTTCAGACATAGCCTCTTCTGTATCTTTTTTGTTGAATACCTCCTCTGTTACAGGGCAAATAATATTTTGTGACAGTGGTTTACATCTACTGTAATTATGGCGAAAATTATTATAAAAGATTTATTGTTGCGCACCCAGGTAGGATTTAATCCCCACGAGTTAGGAAAAAAGCAAGACCTTTTGCTCAATATATCCATAGAATATCAAATCAGGGGAGAAGAGCTGAGCGATCAACCCGATGAGGCATTAAACTATCGAAATATCTGCAAACAAGTTATCGCTCTGGTAGAAGGTAACCACTACAATTTGCTGGAAAAGGTTGCGAATGATGTGGCCACACTATTGTTGACTGAGCCGCGAATAGAAAAGGTGGAGGTGGAAGTGGACAAGCCTCATGCATTGCGTTTTGCGCGTAGTGTTTCTTTTTTTCTGTCGAAAAGTAAACCGCATTGATGAGACATCAGGCAATCATTGTTCTGGGTTCAAATATTGACCCACAAACAAATATGAAACGTGCATTGGACCTTTTGCAAGAGCGTTTCGAGGTACAAAAAATCTCATCCATTCTTAGAACTACTCCGGTGGGAATAACCAATCAGCCCGACTTTTTTAATGCTGCGGTATGGCTGGCAACCACCTTGTTGCAGGAAGGTCTGAGGCAAAGGCTAAAGGTTATAGAAAACGAGATGGGGCGAGACCGTTCACGCCCCAAGTATGGACCCAGAGAAATTGATTTGGATATTGTGGTTTGGGATGGTGAAATCGTGGATGATGACTATTATCAAAGAGATTTTCTTCGGCAGTTGGTTGCAGAACTAATGTCCTGAAAGCAGCCTTTTTCCACGTGGATGTTTGATTGTTGATGGAGTACTAACCAATATTTCCGAGAATTTTTTCTTCGTTGGTTAATTCTCCTCCGGCCAGGAGCATTGCCACATCAATTAAAGCCAGATGGGAATAGGCTTGGGGAAAATTGCCGAGAAGCCGTTTGCTTTCAAAATCCATATCTTCACTAAAAAGACCCAGGTGATTGGAATGTTTAATCAGTTCTTCAAACTTTTGTTGAGCCTCTTCTTTTTCACCAATCTTATACAGAGCTCTGATGAGCCAGAAAGAACAGATGGTAAAGGCGGATGAGGGTTGTCCGAAACCATCGTAATTTTTGTAACGAAACATCATACCGTTGTATTCCAGTTCTTTCTGTACCGCTTTGACCGTGCTTTTGTACTTGGGGTCGTTGCCCTCTAAAAAGCCATATGCTTCCATGAGCAGAACTGATGCATCTAAGTCTTCACTATCGTAGGATTGGGTAAAAGCCTGTTTCTTTTCCGACCAGGCATTAATCATGATATCTTTTTTGATTTTATCACGCAGCCGGCTCCATGCCCGGATGTATTCGTTTTGATGCAGGAGCTCGGCAATTTTTATCCCTCTGTCTACAGCCACCCAGCAAAGAACTTTGCTAAAGGTAAAGTGTTTTGTGTGGTTGCGTATTTCCCAAATTCCTTTGTCGGGTTTTTGCCAGTTTCGGTTCACTACTTTAATGATGTTGCGGGTAATGGTCCACAATTCTTCGCTGTGTTCAAGCGAGGTGGTGAAAAGGTGAAACAACTGATAGATGACATCTACCAGAATACCGTATATATCATTCTGCTTTTGTTTGTAAGCGGCGTTTCCTATCCGGACGGGACGACTGTTTTCATATCCTGCCAGGTGAGATAATTCCATTTCTGTCAGCTTTTTCTCACCATTGATGCCGTACATAATCTGAATTTTTTCATCCTTGTCGGACAACAGATCAATGATGAAATTCATATACCGTTGGGCCACATTAAAGTGTCCGAGCACGGTGAGTATCTTGATCACCATTGAGGCATCCCGGATCCAGCAAAAGCGATAGTCCCAGTTACGCTCTTCCCCAATCGTTTCGGGGAGTGAGGTGGTGGCGGCCGCCAAGATGGCACCACTCTTTTGATAACTAAGAAGTTTTAGTACCAATGCACTTCGCAGGATCTCATCGTTGTACTTTTTAAATCGTGTGGTTCTTTCGGCCCAGTTGAGCCAATACACTTTGGTGCGTTGGAGTTTAAGATAGGCCTTTTGAATGGTTTGGGCCAGTAACTTTTGATTGTAGCTGATAAGAATAAACTCATCTTTTTCGATGGTGATGGGCAATTGGCCAGCCACTGCTAATTTATCCATGCTGGTATAAAGATAGATAGAGTCATAAGTGCCTTTGGTGGTTTTAGCCTTAACATATTTATCATTAATGATTATTTCTGTATCATATTTTGCATATTCGAGACGGGGATCATAGATAACCTTGATCTTTGGTTTTCCCTCAATCCATTTTATGTATCGAATCAGATCGGGTGGGATGTAATAGGATCCGTTGTCTGTTTTATAACGAGGCATAAAGTCGTGGATTTCGAATATTCCGTCCACACATTCAAATCGGGTTATCAATATATTCGAATGAAATTCATATCTTTGAGTGATCTCTGCCCCTGTTACAGAAATAATGGCAAAATGTCCACCTTTATCTTTGTCCAGAAGAGCAGCGAAAACAGAGGGAGAATCAAATTTAGGCAAACAAAACCAGTCGACCGATCCTTTGTTGGAAATTAAGGCGGCACTTTTTCCGTTGCCTACAATACCGTAATTGAGATTATTCATGTTGTGTAAAGTGTTTATCTATTTGTTGGATTGAGGCTTCAAAGTTTGTAAAATAAAGAAAAAAGAACTATACTTTGAATAAATAAAAATCTAAATTTCATGAAAAAACTTCATATTGTATCCAATCGGTTGCCATTCAGTATAGTTTCGGAACAAAATGAGATCTCTTTGGAACCCAGTGTCGGGGGATTAGCAACAGGTATGAAGTCGGTATATAAAGATTTTCAGGGACGATGGATTGGATGGTCGGGGGTTGCTGCAGAAGATTTTTCCGCAGAACAGGCCGGGAAGATAGAACAGATGCTGCAAAAAGAAGGGTGCGAAACCGTTCCGCTTTCATCTTACGAGGTGGAAACCTTTTATGAAGGATTCTGCAACCGGACGATATGGCCTCTCTTTCATTATTTCAATCAATATGTGGATTATTCTTCCGAGTATTGGGAATCCTACGTTAAAGTCAATCAAAAGTTTGCCGATAAAACGCTGGAAGTGGTTGATAAAGGCGATTATGTGTGGGTGCACGATTATCAGTTAATGTTGGTCCCCGGCATGATAAAGAAAAAGAGGCCCGATATAATTATTGGATTTTTCTTGCATATTCCTTTTCCTTCTTATGAAGTATTTCGGTTTTTACCTTGGCGAAATGAGATTCTTGAGGGATTATTGGGGGCTGATTTGGTGGGCTTTCATACGTACGATTATGAGCGTCATTTTTTGAGTAGTGTTCGTCGTCTTTTTGGTTTTGAGATTTCTTTTAACCGGATTCATATTGAAGAAAGAATCGTGCTGGCCGATGCTTTTCCCATGGGAATAGATTACGACAAATTTCATGATGCTGCGCTTCAAACCATTTCTAAGACGTTGCGGGAAAAATCGGCTCTGCACCAAGAGTTGGAGAAGATCTTCTTTGTTTCTCCAGAACGGAAATTGATTTTATCCATTGACCGTTTGGATTATTCCAAAGGTATACCCAACCGTTTACGGGCTTTTGAGCGTTTTCTTGAGAAATATCCCGAATACCGGGCCAAGGCGACTCTGGTTATGCTGGCTGTTCCGTCTCGCAATTCAGTGCCGCAATATCAGCAACTTAAACGAGAAGTGGAAGAGCTTGTGGGACGGATAAATGGGTTGTACGGATCGGTAAATTATTCTCCGGTATGGTATTTTTACCGTTCCATGCCCTTTGAGAATTTGATAGAATTATACAGCATGAGTGATGTGGCTCTATTGACACCAGTTCGAGATGGGATGAATCTGGTGGCTAAAGAATATGTGGCCTCACGTATTAACCAAACGGGGGTGATGATCATTAGCGAAATGACCGGGGTGGTTAAGGAGATGGGAGAAGCCATCGTTATCAATCCCAATGATGAGGAAGAGGTTGCAGAAGCGATAAAGCAAGCCTTGGAAATGCCGGTTGAAGAACAACGGGCCAGAATGTCAGTAATTCAAAAACGCCTGAAACGCTACGACGTCTTTAAGTGGGCAGAGCAATTTGTGGCTTCGTTGAAACGAATTGCCCAGATTCAGAGCGATTTTATTTCCAAAAAGATTACTCCTTCCCTAGCAGAGAAGTTACTAAGAGATTTTTCTGGTGCCAAATCCAGAGCCATATTTTTGGATTATGACGGAACACTGATTCATTTTAAAAAAGCAACCCGGGAAGAAGAACCGGGAGCAGCCCCTGATGAAGCACTTCATGAGATCCTCAATGCGCTGACCAGTGATGAACGTAATGAAGTAGTTCTGATCAGTGGAAGGGACAAAGAAACGTTGAGTAAATGGTTTAACAAATCCAATGTGAGTCTGATTAGTGAACATGGCGTGTGGATGCGGGAGCGGGGTGGTGAATGGCAGATGCTAACCAATGCCACCAATTCATGGATGCCAATGGTTCGTCCGGTTCTTGACAATTTTGTGGTGCGGACACCGGGGACTTATCTTGAAGAGAAGAATTATTCGTTGGTTTGGCATTATGAGAAAGCCGAAGCAGAGTTGGGTGAATTGAGAGCCAATGAGCTGAAGGATGAGTTGACCACGCTAGTGGCCAATCATAACTTGGAAATAATGGAAGGGAACAAGGTGGTGGAAGTCAAAACCGGTGGAATCAATAAAGGAGTTGCAGCCAACCGGTTTTTGCTGAATAAGCCGTTCGACTACATATTGGCAATGGGGGATGACTGGACCGATGAATATTTATTTAAAGAGCTGCCGCCCGAGGCCATTACCATTAAGGTGGGAATTAAATATACCAGTGCTGCCTATAAACTTGAAACGGTGGATGCCGTAAGAAATTTTCTGCGCGCAATGTCAAAAAACTAATTAAATAAAAACTGATAATCATATGAGTGAATTGAATTTTTCGAACCAGGAGATGTCTCCTGTGTTAAAGAAGATCATCAAAAACATACGCACCATAGTAGTTGTGTTATTTGCATTGATTTTGGTGTGGAGTGGGTTCTTTCAGGTAGGACCCGAAGAAGCAGGTGTTGTAGTCCGATTTGGGAAATATACTAAGACCGTAATGCCGGGATTGAATTTCAAAATTCCATTTATTGAACAGGTTTACAAAGTGCCGGTAGAACGTCAGCAAAAACTGGAGTTTGGTTTCAGAACTACCAGCTCCAGCATTCGTTCTCAATATACCACTCAGGGTGGTGCTCGAAATGAATCGTTGATGCTTACAGGTGATTTAAACCTGGCCGAAGTGGAGTGGGTGGTACAATATCGTATTAATGATCCCTTTAAATTTTTGTTCAAGGTTCGTAACCCGGAATCAACATTACGGGATATTTCGGAAGGAGCTGTTCGGCAAATTGTGGGAGACAGGACAGTGAATGAAGTGCTTACCGTGGGAAGAACGGAGATTGCCTCCAGTGTGGAACAACTCATTCAGGAATTGGCCAATAATTATGAATTGGGGGTTAAAATAGATCAGGTGGTGTTGCAGGATGTTAATCCTCCGGATCCGGTTAAAGCTGCCTTTAACGCCGTTAATGAGGCTCAGCAAGAAAAAGAAACGCTGATCAATAAGGCTAAGTCGGAATACAATAAGGTGATTCCCAAGGCAAAAGGGCAGGCTGAAGAGACCCTTCGTAAAGCAGAAGGTTATGCTGTTGAGCGGGTTAACAATGCGAAGGGAGAGGTGGCCCGATTTAACGAATTGTATTCAGAATTTGTTAAAGCCCCGGAAGTGACGCGCCAGCGGATTTATTTGGAAACCATGCAAAAAGTGTTACCACGACTGGGCAATAAAATTATTACCGATCAGGAGGGCAATAATGTTTTGCCATTATTGCAAATGCAATTGGATAATGTTAAAGAAGTAAACCTGTCATCCTCAGGTGATAAAAATGAATAATTCGAAAACCCGATCTGTAGAAAAAATTTAATTTGGATATTATGGCAAGATATAGAACAATACTTATAGCAATATTAATTTTTGTGGGGATTATTACCCTATTTAGCAGCATATATGTGGTCAATGAGACGGAGCAGGTGGTGGTTACTCAATTTGGAAAACCGGTAGGTGATGCAGTGACAACCCCGGGATTGAAATTTAAACTGCCCTTTGTTCAGACAGCCAATTTTTTCGACAAACGATTTCTGGAATGGGATGGGGATCCAAATCAAATACCGACTAAAGATAAGAAGTACATCTTTGTGGATACCTATGCCCGTTGGCAGATAGTTGACCCACTTCAATTTTTTAAACGGTTAAGGAATGAATTGGGTGCACAGTCTCGATTGGATGATATATTGGATGGAGAAACCAGAGATTTTATTGCCAATCATAATTTAATCGAAACCGTTAGAACCAGTAACAGGACCCCTATTTCGAGTGGTGTAATTGGAGAATTAATAGGCGATAGCCTGGAGCGTATTGAGGTTGGTCGCGAAAAAATACAATCCATGATTTTGCAGGCGGCTAACGAGCAAACCCTTGATTTGGGGATTAGAGTTTTGGATTTTAGGTTTAAGCGGATTAATTATGTGGAAGAAGTGAGAAATCAGGTTTATGAGCGGATGAAAAGTGAACGTTATCGCATCGCCGACAAGTTTAGGTCAGAGGGTCAGGGGGAGGCATCCCGGATCAATGGTGAAAAAGAAAGGGAGCTGAAAACCATACAATCTCAGGCTTTTCGGGAAGCGGAAGAGATAATGGGGCGTGCCGATGCGGAAGCAGCGTCCATATATGCCTCTGCATATAATAAATCTGCCGCTTCGCGGAGTCTTTACACTTTCGTGAAATCGATGGAAACATTTGAGAAAACTTTTGACGATCAGATGCATATCATACTTTCTACCGATAGTGAACTTTTTCAGTATCTGAAAAGTGCGAAATAAAGGACTATTGAGGGATAGGAATAAGGTCGAATAATATGTCAACGGTTACCCTGTCAACAAAATTTGTTGACAGGGTAATTGATATTTGTACTCAACGTAGGGTTTTTTGGCTCATAGCATTGATTTTCTATAGGTATTGTTTTCATAATTATTTTCCTAAAACCATGTATGGTGAGGCCAATTATTTTGAGCCTGAAAATATAAAATTGAACAAAAATGGGGGGTGATTGCTTTTAAAATTATCTTCTAAATACCTATATTTGTAACATTTTGAAATGAAAAGCGCTAAAAAATGTTTAAACTTTAACCATGTGATTGTGTGAGTTGTTATGTTTTTATTGTATAGTGCTTGTTATTCTGAATATTAGGACGAAAAAGGTGATCGTTTTTCCAGATTTAGCTAAATTATTGCAGAATTAATAGGAAAAGGGAAAGTATTAAGTGGACCATTAATTGAACCAGATTATGCAAATAGAAGGAGTGCCCAAAGCGTTTTTAAGACAGGAGGCGCGAGAATACATTGATCTATACGCCTCATTGGGAGAACGGGCAGAAGTTTTTTTGCCCAGCTTTGTTTTTGATAATTTAAAGGCCTTTGTACGTCTTTGTCATGAAGAGCCTAATGATCCGTCTCGTCAACAGGCTGAAATACAGAAATACTTGCTTAAGTTCAGGGAAGATATTCCCGGCTATTCGGATATTTCCCTGATGCTTTATCCACATCAGGATTCTAAGGCCTTTATATATAGTTCACTAAAGCAAAATTTCAACCGTCGTTTGGGCTATTTTGCTGACAATGATATTGTTAATCATCAGCAGAAAAAGTGGATTGAAAATATTCAGAATTTCCATGATTTTTCGGTAGGAACTCCTCCTGTTACGGAAAAAACCATCGATTTTTTGGCAAAGATCGTAATCGGTGATTCGCCCGTGGATTTACGTCGATTTCGTGATGTTATCGGGGTAATAGGAGATATCGACGAGGCGCATTGGAACTATTTTATGGATACTCTGGAACAGATGATTAATCAGAGTACTCATTATACTACCAAGGCCGAAAAGAACAATTTTCTTCACCGGACCGAGTGGGCGGTTAATTTTAAGGGCTTGAATGGTCTGATTCGTACCGTAGTATCGGGCAATAGTGATATAGCCGTTGAATTGCTGAAAGGCGAAGTCTTTGGAGCCGACTGTGTGCGAGTGGAGGAAAATATTAAAGGAGAAGAGCTGTACAATCTGATGCAGGAAGATACTTCAAGTGTCTTTGTTGTGAAGGTTAAACATATGCGTCAAAATATGTTTGCCGGATCTAGGTGGTTTCCTTTGATTTCAAGAATTGTTGTGGTGGATGACTCTCCCGAATCTCGGGCTTCCAATACCTCACTGGTATTTAGCTTCCATAACGGGATTATCAATACCCTGAATAAAGTACACACCAAAAAACTGGGAGCCCCTGCGAATACACAGCTTAACCTTAGGTTGATATTGGAAAATGTCAACGATAAAAATCTGCAGGAATTCAAAAAACTGCTTGACAAGAAAATCTTCGATTACAACGAAGAACTGGAAGAACTTAAAAAAGAACAACTGGGGCAAACCAATGATCTGCTGAAGAATATTAATCTTTTTAAATTCGATTCATTCACACGGCAAATATTGAAAGATCGATATTCATTAGCTCGACTGCGTGACTTTATCCAATTCGTTCAAAATGCTGCCTCACCCGAAAAACGACAGAAGCAGAATGATGAACTGATTCGTACGTTTGAGGAAAGAATTAGAAAATATTTCTATTCCGACACTCCTGAAGTGCAAGTGGCAACCATTCTTGAAGGGGGAGGGCGTAATCAGATTCGCACCTATGGTGAATATCTATTGCAAAGGAAGTTGAAACCCCTGGATGACGAAATTCTGGAACGGTGCAAAACCATTATTAACTTTATTCCTGATAACTATAAAAGAACTATACATAACCATTTTCACAAAAATTTCGGGGTAAACCTCTTTCTGGAAAAATACCAGAAATATATTGCCAAGGTGGACAATGAATCGGATAATAAAGGACGTTTCAGAAACGTATTGATTGATCTTGGCGTTTACAAGGATTTTGAACGACTTGGCGAAAAAGAACAACAGATCATAAAAGATTTCATCAGCGACTTGAATAATCTGGACAAGACTTCTATTTCGGATGATGTTCAGATGATTATACGTGATCTTTTGTATTATAAAGAGAGAAATCCTAAGCCCTATATTATTTATAACAAAGTTCTGGCGTGGGAGTATACCGATCTTTTTTCGGATGATAAGTTCTACATCAACCCTTTCGATATAGAAATTGAAAATTTGGACGACCAGCGAATTGATTATGAAAGGTTGCTGGCCAAACTCTCGCGTATCAAGAATACCTTGCAGTTGTTTGATGCGACAGGGAGCCTTTGGGATCGTTTCTGCGAAAATGTGACGATTATTATCAACGATCCATCTAATCCTACGGGATACAGCGATTTTAACCGGGAGAATCTTATTGAATTTCTGAAGTTTGTCAACAACAGTAAAATCACGCTCCTGCTTGATGAAGCCTATACAGATAGCGTAAAGGTCCCTGATGAGATGATGCCCAAGTGGCGGTCCATTTCACGCTATATTTTTAATAATGAAAACGTGTATTCAAAGATCCGCGCCGTTTCATCGTTGTCAACAACCAAAAATCTGGCAGGATCGGGAGAAAGGTTAGGTTTGCTGGTGGCCACACCGGCCATGAAAGAGGTGATCGATTATGCCCGCAAACGCAATCAATCGGTAAGAGGAAATAGTTGTTCACTCTACTTTCTTAATGCCGTTTTGGAAACGGGGCTGAGATCAAAGTCATTAAAGGATAAGCTGGAATCAAAATTACCTAAGGATGCTTCTCGCAGTAAGATTGTTAAGCATATAGAAGATTACATCGTCAGCTTGGTGAAAATGGATGGCAAGTCCAAAACGGCGGTGGGTGATCCTATAATGTCGGGTTTTGAAGGAAGTCCTTTGCATCTTTTCCTTTTGGATGAGTTGGTTGCTCTGGCGAAGTTGGATATTCTAGGCCTTCCCGATGATTTTAAATATAAAGATGTTCCGTTTTATATCTATTACAGAGGCGAATTGGTTAAGGGATTGAATCGTTTTCGGATAAATAAAAATTTTCGGACCGAATCAAACTATCGCCTTAAAACGGCTATGAAAATTGCGGAAGAGGTCATAAATGAATTGGATGTGGAAGATGTTTCCGTGATCCAGTCTGATGGATCCTACCTCTTTAATCTTCTGTTTCATAGCTTTGGAAGCTTTAATGATCTGGAAGATTTTACCAAAAAAGTGGCGGGGGAGCGAGGAATATCCGCATTACCTTATAAGACTGGTGTGGTTCGCTTCTCGTTGGGAGGATATATTGAAGGCACCTCCGAAAGCTATGAGATATTCCGCAAAGAATTGCGTACCGCATTTACCATGTTTCTTTCTTACTGGAAGAAGTTGAAAGAGGCATACAAAGAGGCTCCCAAAGCAGGTGTAAAGGAGTTGATGGAGCAGATTCTCAATTCGGAAGAGCAAGGTGGTTTCCCTTACGCTGTCTTTGAGGATTACCGGATGGTGCGTGACTTAAAGAAAAAAGTGAACCAATCGCTGCGCATCAATGAAAACCGATCGCTTTACCATGCCTCGCCCCAGGTGAGTGGTGTTTCCATCACCACCATTGGTGACTCACGCAATTCGGTGATCGAGTTTCAGGGAGATGTGGGGAATTGTCGTACTGTAGAAGAGTTTATTCGGAGCAGAGCGTTTACCAAAATCTATGAAAACCTGCTGCCGCAGATCTATAAAAAAATACCCCAGTTGCGCAATCTTAATTTTAATATCGTGGCCTCTCGATTTAGTAAAGCCACCATATTGAAGTATATCAATAATAAAAAAACGTTCCATCCCAATCATTATGTTCTGGACGATCCGGAAGAGAAGAATATTATGAGGGAAATTCTGATAGAGATGGAACGGCTGCTCTTTTCCGACACCAAGATGAAGATTTTGACGCTACAGGCCAGTGGCGACTACTATATGGATGTGGCCAGACTTGAAGGCGTAAATGTGGTGCTGAAGAAGCATATTCAGGAAATACTTCTGCATTTTAACCTACCTTTCGAGCAACCCACTATAGAGCCCAGCCGCAGGGAAATCATCATTACGGCCAGTGAGCTCTTTGAAGAAGTTACAGGTTTACAGGTTAAGGATATTGATCTGGAAAGATATCTTAGTCACTTCATAGAAACGTTGCGTCAGGATGAGGAATTTTCTTCCATTTCCATTTCGTCCAGAAGCGTCGGAATTATCGCCGATGTGGTGAAGCGGCGCGTCTTTGGTAGTGGCTTGTCGGTAAGCGACCGGATCCTTTATCTTTATTTGCTTAAAAATGATAGCAGCTTCTTCAATCAGGTAACCTCAAAATTGAGATACCTACAGGATCGCATTGATCAAACCGAAGATGCCGATTTGAAGATTTTTACAGAAAATATTTTGACCGATATCCTTCCGCAAGAAGTGGACGATATAATGAATTATATTATCCGGAAAAAGGATATTAAGGTGGATGAGACCCGCCTTTCTGAAATCACCCAAAAGGTGGTCGGTTTCTTGGTCTTTTTACAGAATCTCTCTAAAGGAACAGATTATTATCACAAATATACGCATACATTGATTAAAGTGTTGGATACTTATTTCCGACGTCAGAATAGTGATGTGAACGAAATGATCCAACATGGAATTACCTTGTATCGGAATTATGAGATTAAGGATAAGACCCTGAAACAATTTGAAAATGGCCGCTTGGCCTGGATCAATGAAATGATGACCAAATGCGGGGTTATTTCAGTGGAACAATCTGTTCAGCGGCATACGCGGATCTCTACCGACGCCAAAAAAAGGGAATACCCCTTTCATAAGGTGGATCGCGGAGATGAAGAGCCGATGTACCTGCTGGACATGAATCAGAGTAAGTCGAAAAACGATTATCTCAAGGCACTCTCAACCAAACCTTCCTCCAGATTTTTTGAGCGTCGATTGGCCAGATTTGTAGCCAATATGGATCCGGATGATTACCGTTGTAAGATCATGAAAAACGGGGTGGTGACCCAGTTGATCATCTTCCAGAAAGGCTATATAAAGTATTTGACTGACTTTTTTAGACTTACCCAATATCAGGATATTTCCTTGCAGGATGCTGAAAGATTTGTTCCTGATGTTTTGCTGTTACTGGGAGCCCCTGAAAAGGTGATTTCATTCCCACAGGTTGGTTATTTCGACATTCAAGGGCCAAAAGGGAATATCAAGACGCTTGTTACGCCGCTAAGGAAAGAAGCCGACTACTTCGGTGATGTAAAGAAACCTTGGCTTACTATGATCAACGAGAAAGTGAAAGAGATGGGGGGTATTCCCAAGCACGGTTCTCTCTTTGCCATTGAGTTGGAAGATGGTTCTATCTTTGTGGTTGAAGTGGACGGGGATAGTGGTGTGGGAAAATCGGAAATGTTGGCAGGTCTTACCCTGAAATGGTTGCGTCAAAACTTGCCTGGAGTCCGATCTATTAAGAATATCGCAGGCGACATGTTTCATGTTTTTCGTGATAGGGAAGGCAACCTATATGGTTTTGGTACGGAGGAAGGTGACTTTTCGAGAGTTACCGATTTTGATCCCGAATACATTAAATACTATAAATATCTGTTTGAGAGTAGTGCCGATAGTAATGTGGATGATCTTAATTCACGAAGTACCATTAGCGGAATTTGTGAAATTCAGATGCCGTACAAAATCGATATTATTTTGACGGCACACAACAATTCTAAAGAAGATGCCGGGATAATTCGCGTCAGCAACCCCGAAAACTTTTTATTGTACATCGATTCTCACGGTGAGCGAAAAGAAAAAGCTACCAGCCAGGACGGACCTCACTTCCAGCGCACCCTTTTGCGTTATACCGCTGATAGGAACATTGTGGAGGTGTTGGCAAAACATGGGAATTACCTTGATGATGTGTTGGATTGGGAGTTGGATCCTGTGGATGGGAAATATTATCTGGCATCATCCTATAAGATGATGGACAAAATAGATATTGAGAAAGTTGTCAGTCAGATCTTTATTGGAAAGGAAATCCCATTTGAGAATGAAAAATGGAAAGTAACCGGTGTAAGCTTTGATTTGGTGAAAAATCGTTTCGTCGCTACCGTTAAAAAAGGAGATGAGCTTGCGGAGGTTACTTTGTCCAGAAATATTTTCAGCTCTATCTTCGATTCCTTGGCCAGTACACCTGCCGGACAACCTTTTGTGTCGCAGGATAAGCAGATTGATGGACGTTATCATTTGATAGATGTTCTAAGCGGAGGAGAGGATGGAACAGGTGAAGGCGCTAAAATAGAGTGCGGTATTTTGTCTACTGAAATCGGTAAAAAAGGCAAGGAAATTACAGGTCCTCAGAAGGCAGCAGAGTCCCTCACCAATCTGATAAAAGAGTTGCGAGCTGGTCGTGCTGAAATCAACCAGAAGAAGAATCAGGTGCGACGGATTGTCCGTGAAAAGTATGCCCATATCTTTTCCAATGGACAAACGAGCAATGAAATTTGGCGATACAATTTCTACCTCTATCAGTTAGATAGAATGATGAAGGCGGAGTTTGTCAGGATGGATGATCCTTCTGTCCCTATTGATCTGGCCGGGGTGAATAAATTTTGCCCCAAAGATCGTCATGAAGAGTTTAGTCCGTTGTTGGTGACGCCTAATTTGAACATCGAACTTAATAGCTTTGGAGAAACCTGTAATGAATTGATGAGTCTTCCCAACTATCCCGATTTTGCCCAAGAATTTCTGGAGGATGCCGGAAAACTTTATGTGGCTAAAGGGTACAGTGAGGAGACCATCATCAATAATATGATTACTCAATTGTTGCTAATGGATGGTTATATCGAGTTTGATGATTTGTTGAAAGGTAGAATTACCGAAAAGGTGAATCGTGAAACCATTGCCGCCGCCAAATATGCGGTTCTTAAAGAGTTGGAGAGGAGAAGAGGAGAAGCAGGTTCCAAAGTTCGAGGTTCTTCTTCATCAAAAACAGGTTCTACGCAAAAAGGAACATCTTCAAAGGAGGCTGGAATAGGGAAAAGTAAAGGACCAAGAAAAACTGGGAAAGAAGGCGAAAGTAAATAGTCTCCATCGCTAAGATAATCTGATATAAGGAACGGCCCCATTCAGAAGTGGGGCCGTTCCTTTTTGTTTCGTTTATTTGGCCAGAGTAAAACGTTGGGGACCACTGTTGGTACGAGCTGTTATGACTATAGGTCCTTTTCCCGAGGTGAGTTTCTTCTTTTTGGATTTTCCCGGGATATAAAGAAAGCCAAAGTTGGATTCCAAATCAAAAGTGAGTTCATTGAGAGGGTTTTTTAATTCCATTTCAACTCGTCCTTTGGTGGTTTCAAAGGTGCTGCTTTTTGTGAGTTGAATGGCTGTGCCGACCAGCTTGCCGGCCAGTGATTTAAGGTCCATAGTTCCTTTTAGATTGTCTATCCACACATCTCCGTCATCGTTGAGGGTCTGCAATTGTCCCTGGATATTTTTCAGGGTTAATATGCCGGTTGAGGTTCGCAGCATTAGGTTTCCTTTAACATTGGAAATATTTTGGGCTGCCGTATTGGTTTGGGCAGTAAGATTTCCAAGAATATTATCGGCCGAAATGATTCCTTTGTCAGAAACAGAGTGAACTTTCCCATCTATGTTATAAAGTTCGATGGATCCGCTTTTGGTCATAGTCGAAAGGTCTCCTTTGAGATTTTTAACCGATATTATTCCTGTTGAAGTTTTGAATTTGTAGTGTCCAGAAACATTTTCTGTTAGGATTTTTCCGTATGAGGAACTGCCTTCCAAATAACAGTCGTAGAGATTTTGGGGTTGAATATAACCAGAAGTAGTTTGAACGAAAACGTTAACTCCCGCAGGAACAGATAGAATAATTTCCCCCGTTTTGGTAGAGACATGGGTATCAGGAATCATAACGTAAAGTTCTAAAGTGTTATTACTGATTTCTTCTTTCAGTCCGAAACCGTCGGTGGAGGTGGAAGCCTTGATAACTGTTTGGACATTTATGGAATCAGTTTTAGCTGAGGTAATGGTAACCTTGCAGAAATTGGCATCTATTTTTACAGTGTCGGTATTTTTGAATGATTTGGTCATATTGCAGATCTCTTTCAAGGACTGAGCCTGTGAGGCTAAACTGAATATTCCTGACAGGAAAATGAGCATAACAAGTCTTTTCATAAATTTTAATTTTTGCATGGTTATTTATATTGTAATATTTTAAAATATTTAATAATGATTTTAAGGTTTGTTCAATTAAATAGATGAGTTCTCCATTAACAGTTCATAAGATCTTAAATGCCGATGGTTTTCGGACCTAAAAAAACTTTAAATTGCACCCCCCAAATGAAGGGGATGGTTGTTCTATAGCTTTTGTCATTACAAAGAAAATGAAATTGATATATTTTTGTACGATTTCTTTAGGATTACAGTAAAATTTTTCAAAAGATTAGTATGTTAAAAGGCTGATAATTTATAAGTTAAGATCACTCAATTTAATAGAAAATAAGAAAAATTCCTAATTATGCATTGATACTTCATATTTTGTAAATGAGTTTAAAAGAGAGGATAGGGTAATTTTTGTTTGCTGCATTCGGTTTATCAGAAATTAATTGATAATCCCAAGTGATGAAAAGTGAAGGATGAAGTATATGAATTTTTTTTGGGAGGGTGTTTTGGTCTATCTAAATAAGAATAAATGAAAAGAGAAAAATTTAGTGTTTTATTAGTTGTTTGTTTTGGGTTGTTTAGTATTAATATTATTGTATTCGGCCAAACGCAGGCAGATATATTTTCTAATTGGCCAGGGGTGGTTTCCTCGGATGAGGTGCGGGCCGATTCCATATTTGCGAAAGCATGGCTTCTGTGGGTAAAACAACCCGTTGATCATTTTCATCCGGAAAAGGGCTATTTTAATCAGCGAGTATGGTTGTCTCATAGGTCAACTTCGGCTCCCGTTGTATTAGTGACAGAGGGGTATATGGCCCCCAAAAACAGAACCACCGAACTCACGAAAATTGTTGGTGGAAATCAAATTGTTGTGGAGCATCGATACTTTGGTCAATCTGTTCCTGACTCCATGGATTGGGAGTTTTTGACTATCGATCAGGCAGCAATGGATCATCACCGAATTGTGGAAATGTTTAGGCCTTTTTACACCGGAAAATGGATAAATACCGGAATAAGCAAAGGGGGACAAACTGCGTTGATTCATCGTGCTCTTTTTCCTAAGGATGTGGATGTTACTGTTGCTTATGTTGCTCCGTTTAATCTGGAAAAGGAAGATACACGGTTGATTGAATTTTTTAAACATGTTGGTAGTGCCGAACAACGGCACCGTATTTTGACATTTCAGAAAGAAGTTTTAAAGCGCCAGAATGAGTTGATGCCTTTTTTTAATGATTTGGCCCGAAAAAAAGGATATACTTTCCGAATGGGGAAGGAAAAAGCTTTTGAGCTGGCAGTTCTGGAATATCCATTCAGTCTATGGCAATGGGGCGGTAATATTGATAATATTCCGGGGTCAGGGGCTTCAGCCGAAGAGTTGTTTAACCATCTGAAAAAGGGGAGTGATTTTGGATACTTTTCGGATCAGCAATGGGAACAGATTTGTCCTTTCTTTTATCAAGCATACAAAGAATTGGGCTATTATCCCTATTTGGCAACACCGTTGAAAGCGTGGTTGGATGAAATTCATACCGATACCGTTTCTAATCGGTTTATGGCTCCCGATGTGGCCAATCTTGAATTCGATAAAAATGCACCTTATCGAATCTTAAGAAAACTGAAAGAGGCTGATCCTGAAATTATTTTGATAACCGGTCAGAATGATCCATGGAGTGCCACCTCGCTGGAGCCAGAAGGTTTATCACAAATGGTGAAAATCCAAAAGCCTGGAGGTTCGCATCGGACCAGAATCAATAATTTGCCTGATTCTCTGCGACAGGTAGTAATTCGCCAATTGAATGAATGGCTAAATTAAACTAAAAAAAAAGACGGCTCAACGTTTTGAGTCGTCTTTTCCTTTTTGAACATGGGTTACTTAGGTCACGTTGCACTTTTGGGTAAAAAGCGCAAGCACTTTCTGACGATTACAAATGTAGAAAAATATGTTTTTAATGTTAAAGGTAAATGTTTAATGTGTTGATTTCTTTTACGAATAGCCTGATTTTTTAGATTAAAAGAATAAAAAAAGGAGTAAATGTGAACCAATGGTTTGTATGCAATAATAAAAACATTTAAATTTGGTATATAAATTTTAATTAGGAAATCATGGCGAGTATTAGAGACTTAAAGAAAGATATAAATTATTTGGCCGGTGAAATAGTTACTGAAGCTTATGTAAGAAAAATGCTCTTTAGCAATGTGGATGATGAGACATTCAGGAAGGTGGTTACCGATACCCTTATGTTCCGTAGTGCCATTCTTAAAAAAATTAATCATCCTGTTGAAAAAAGGGATCCTAAAAAGGTGAAAAAGTATTTTCAGGAGGTTCGCAAGGAGATGTATCAGAAATTTTCCGAACTAGTCGAAATTGTAAGCGAACTAAAATAGAGTGATTAAAAAAAAGAGGGGCACGCCCCTCTTTTTTTTAATTTGGATCTGAGTAGATTGTTATGTGGGTTTATTGGTAGGGCCTTTCCCCTTAAACTACTTTAGTTTATTGAATCTTATTGGAAATTTTTTTTGATCTAAAGACAACATATAGAACTAATTGTTATCAGAACATAAAAATTATGTAGTTATTTAGAATCTTTAGTGTATCAAAAAACTCTTTTTTGCGTAGACCGAATGTGTGATGTGAGTTTAATAATATTAAAGAGGATTTTATGAAAAAAGTATTTACAAAACACTTTCAGTACACTGGATTAGATGATTATGACATGTCGCTGGATGATCAGATCAACCATTTTCTTGCGGAAGAAAAGATTTCTCCCGATCAGATTATCGATTTGGAGTATGCTGCGCATTCCAGTCAAGGCATTAATACTTACTCAGCTTTATTATTGTATACTGCAGGGTGAATCTTCTGAAAAAAGAAGTAGAAAATGTTATTTTAGGTTAAACGTTCAAAAAATCATCAATACTTTTTTGTTTGAAGTGCTTTTATGTGATTCCGAAAAAAATGAGACGAATAGCCATATAGCTTATCGGAATTAAATAAAAGTGGAGTCAAAAAATGTTGAGTAAGTTATTATTTTTAAAAAGGGAAGAGTATTTATTATTCTTCCTTTTTTTATTTTAGAATCTGTTCATAAAGTCAAAGATTTCCAGATTTTTGATGTAAATTAATTCACAGAATATCGACATTCAGCGCATTAATCTACAGAACCTTTTAAATATTGAAGAATAGATTGTTATTGATTATTAAGATTTAGCTGATATTTTTGAGTCAATGTTTAACATCTGAAGTTGTTTGCTATGGGATTATTTGATTGGATACTAAAATATAAAGAGAAGTCAAAGTCGGGGCCGCAGGGAGATCCGGCACAGAACAAAAAGAGCTTGGCTGATCAATATGAAAATTCCTTTGTCCATGAGGTGGGGATAGCCCTGAGTGGGGGGAGTGCCCGGGGGATAGCTCATATAGGTGTTCTCAGTGCGCTAGATCAGTACGGAATGTCGCCCGATATTATTTCCGGCACTAGTATGGGGGCTTTAGTTGGCGTCTTATATGCTGCTGGAATTCGTCCAGAACGTATTCTTGACCTGGTGAAAAAGGATAAAATTTATAGCATGGTATCACTTCGTTTTGGTCAACGAGGTTTTTTCGAACTGAATGCCGTGCGAAGATTATTGAAAGAGGAGATTCCTGAGGATGATTTTTCCACTTTAAAGAAACCATTCTTTTTGTCTGTGGCAAATATTACAGATGGGATTAATGAAGTGAAAGGCGAAAAGGGACCTCTTATTGATTATGTTATTGCATCCTGTTCGGTTCCCGTTATTTTGTTACCCCAGGATATCCAAGGAAAAACTTATATCGATGGAGGGTTATTTGATAACCTTCCGGCTGCATCCATTAAGGATAAGTGTCGTATTTTGATCGGTGTGAATGTCAATTATAATGGTACAGTGGAAAAATTAAGTGGGATTCGTGAAATTGCCCAGCGAACTTTTAGTCTGGCAGTAGAGCAAAATGTTAATGAAAGCCGTCAAATGTGCGATTTTTTAATTGAGCCGGAGGAGATGAAGCGTTTCACTCTTTTGGATTTCGACAAAGCGGATGAACTATTTAAAATTGGGTATGATGCCACGGTAAAACTTATTCAAGAAGAACTTGGTCCTGTGATGCAAATAAGCAAAATAGAAGAAGAAGGTAGCGGTATTTAGCTATTTTAGGTTTAGCCATGCTCCAAAGAGCTTTTCGGAATAGGGATTAACCAACGGCAAAAATCCTTTTTTTATTTTGTTTTGTTCAAAGACGGGAGGATTCTCCATACTCATTCTCTTGCAAAATGAAGTCCAAGCTTCCTGTTTAAAAATGCCTGTAGTCCAACGTCCATGCGCTTGAGGCGCAATTCTATTTTGCAGCCGAAGATTAGCCAGGCCCATGTTATATCTTAAGTTGATTTCAAGACAAGGTTGTAACTTCATTTCATTTTGATCATCTATGAAAAAGAGCCCATCAATTCCGGCCGGCCCACAATACTGAATTTCTATTCTCAATTGCTTAAGAGCTAGTGATATTATTTCAGCACCCTGAGATAATGCTTCTTTGACTTTGTTCATATCCTGAAAACAGGAAAAACTGTTTTCAGGATATCCAACCGCGCATCCCGCAAATTGTCCGGAATCATCAGTATAAAAAAAGTTGTGCCCTTTATAGTTAATGTTTTTATTGATTATAAATTGAAATGAGACATCCTGAATTTTAGAAAGCATTTTCTCAAGATAAATAACTTTTTGTCGTTTAAGCATTCCGCGGATCCAGTCCGATTGTGAAGGATCGTCACGATGATCTCTTATTCTAAAGAGTCCTCGTCCTGAAGCACTCCAGGGGGTTTTGATCAAAGCAGGTGGTTGGATGTCTGATAATGTTTGCGCCAATTGTTTGATATTACTGATTTTTATTGGCGAATAAGGAATCTCAATGAGATCATAATGTTTGGGGTGTTGATTTTTTATTTTTTTAATTTCGTTTAAGAGCTGATATCCAGTTTCACGGCTTAGGAGATGTGCTGAATTGTTTTTCCAAGTGGCAAAAGGGTGTTCCATCCATTGTCTGGATGCCAAATGATAAAAAGGTTTTAGTTTGTTATATACCGCCGGACTCCATCCCCATGGGGAAAAGTTAATCCTCATGTTTTCAGGTATTTCAGAAGGTGAAGTCACCAATGACGGCATTTTCCAACCAAATTGGCTTAAATGTTCTAAAGTATTTCCTTGTTTTTGAGAGATAAGTATAAAGTCTTGTTCATTAGTTAATAACCAAGGTATTGCAGCTAAGTCATTCTCGAATCTTTGAAGTCTGAGGGGGGGCATATAAGATCCCTGACCATTGGCAATGGCCATTTCATTGGTGGGATTAAATAAAAAAATTTCGGGGTGCATGGCTTCTTTTTATTGTTTTTAATTGCAAAGCTAATACTATTGATTTTGATACAAAGTCGTCGTATTTTGCCAGTTGTAAAAAAGACTGAAAATGAATTGTTACTGTTGAAAGTCATAAAATGGGTGTTTATGTATTAGCAGTGGAGGCTCAAGTTATCTTTTAAGCAATATGGGAGGTGGGAAGGCGTTATGACTTTAAAGCTTTTCTTATTTTGAATACATGTTTTAAATGACAGCGAGTTGAGTGTCGTTGAAATTGTTTCGATTTTTGAGAATTAAATGTCTAGTACCAATGGGTTTATGATTTTGATAATTGACTGAGTATTAATGAAAATTAAATTAAGGCATATGAAGCCAGGTTATTTTTTTATTTCGATGTTTTTGTTTTGGTTGACGGCATGCACGCTTGACGCTGTTGAGGATAATACAGGTGATGGTGAGTTGACGGAAGAAACCGATCCCAGTTCCGGATCGGAGGAGGAGACAAATGATGTAGATGATGATAGTTCCGAGGGAGAAAATTCAGAAGGTGTCGGTGATGATTTGGATAGTGTTGAAGGAACTAGGTTTGTTGCAGGACATGAGGTGGCAAAAGAATCCGTATTAAGGAGTATTCCAAAGCAATATCTTGAGAAAGCTAGAGAAAATTTTTATGTGGCTTATCAGCATACTTCGCATGGCACGCATGTGACACGTGGTGTATTCGGCCTAACAAGTTATAAGGATGGTGATGAGAATCTATTTGGTGTTTCGCGCAATACGTTGATCAATGGGAAATTGACCATTTATGATTATGCAATGGAAGATTATGCCTCACAGGGAAAAACAGCCACTGATCTAAGTGTGGATGAAACAGCCTTTATTCAGGCAACCAGAAATTTCCTTGACGATCCGGATAATGCCCATGTTAATGTGGTAATGTGGTCGTGGTGTGATATATCCAAGCATAAGGTGGAGGAAAATTATCTTCCAGGTATGTCACAGTTGATTGCCGAATATGGTAAAGGAGGTTCAAAAATTGGAACCGGTCCCGGACAACGGGAAGAATTCGTTCATTTTATTTTTATGACTGGACATGCTGTATTCGATAAGAACGTGGGAGAAGGAAGGCCTAAAAATCAGGCAGATTTAATCAATACTTATTGCCAGGAAAATAAACTTTACTGTTTAGATTATTATAGTATTGATACCCATGATATGGACGGAAATTATTGGGAAGATGCTGGGGATGATGGCTATTCTGACCTATATGGAGGAAATTTTTATCAAGAATGGCAAGCGTCTCATACAAAAGGAGTGGATTATTGGGAAAATAGATTATCACCTGGTGGGGAGGTTGCCTATGGAGCGCACAACTCTCAACATATCACCGCCAATCGTAAGGCTATGGCTTTTTGGTGGATCCTGGCCCGTCTAGCCGGATGGGATGGAGAAGAATAAAAATATCTTTTAAATTTATGTTTTTTGGGGGGATAAAATGAGTAAGAAAGCTAGGAATTGGAGTTCATTTTTTTCTAACTTCAGAAGGAGGAATTCCCATTTTCTTTTTGTACAGGCGGCTGAAATAATGTGTTGACTCAAAACCTGTCTCAAATGCTACCTGTTTGATCGGTATATCTGTAGATAGAAGCAATTCCTTGGCTCTCATCAAACGGAGGTGCAAATGATATTGCCCAGGGGAAACACCAGTATGTTTTTTGAACATCTTCCTAAAATATGAATAACCAAGATTAAGAGATGAAGCGAGCTTTTTGAAGTCCAATTCGCGTTCTACATTTTCCCGCATTATAAATTTTGCGTCTTCCATCGCGATTTCTAGAGGTGTCCCTTTGAAATGTCTGTTTTTTACTAGTGATACCACTGATCCTAGTAATCTGATTGCTATGCCGGAAGAAATTAGTTGAAATCCAGGACGTTCTTTTTGAGCCAATTCGAATATTTTGTAGTAGCAATCTAAAAAGCTTTCTTTTAATCCGCATTCAATAATCGGGATTCTTGAATTGAGAATAGGGTTTCGGAAGAGACGATCTACAATATCACCTTCAATTCCAATATAGTGTTCAGTCCAACCTGTTTTAATGTCGGGTTTATAACGGTGCCACATTCCTGGCTTTATAAGCATTATGGTACCTGTATGGACTTTGAACTTGCCTGTTTTCGTTTCCAGGATTCCTTGTCCTTCTGTAATATAATTGATTTGATATTCGGATAAAATCCTGCCTTTATCCCATTGAAAATAATAACCAGTTGGATGATCGGGCCAAGGATATATTTCACCTGCTTTTACAGTTGCCAAGCCCACCACGTTGAATGAAATGCCCCATTCTTTATCTTCTTGATTTGTCGTAAGATATTTATAGAAGTCTTGCATGTTGGGCTTTGTTGTTATTGTTAAAAAAAACTCTGCCAGTGTAAAAATAGTAAATAATTAGGAATTTTCAATTGCTAACAATTTTAAATGGATTTTTCTTTGATGTTGCTAGAATAAGCTTTATTATGAGTTGTTTATAGTATTTTATGGGGGAATGTATTGGCTGAAGGATTAATTAATTGGTTTGAAGTTTTGTTAAAAATTGAATTTGGTGATTTAATGTTCAAGAAATGTTATAGAGATATATGATTAGAGGTTGCTTAGTGATGAGTTTCTAGTAGTTTATCCTTTTTAATTGTAAAGACATGTGTCAAATTGGTTAACTTTAATGCCAGTTTGTGTATTGATTTGATAGTATGTGTTAGATACTTTTGATGATTGTTTAAAGTTTTTAATCTTTATATTTATCTATCTTATGAATGCAATTCAAGGTATCCTTCTAATTGCTGTTGGAAGTTTGGGGGCTTCCAGCTTTTATGTTCCGTTTAAAAAAGTTAAATCTTGGGCATGGGAGAGTTATTGGATAATGCAAGGTATTGCTGCATGGTTGGTGGTTCCATTGCTATTTGCATGGCTAACTGTACCAGAGAACGCTCTTTTTGAAGTTTTGTCTGAAGCACCTAACAAGCCCAAATGGCTAGCAATAATGTTTGGGGTTTTGTGGGGTATAGGCGGACTAACCTTTGGCCTTTCAATTCGGTATTTGGGTGTTGCATTAGGTCAGAGTTTAGCTCTAGGACTTACAGCCGCTTTTGGGACGTTGGTACCTCCAATGATCAATCCACAAGAATCACTGTCATGGATTCTCATTATTGGTGTTGGCGTATGCGTAGCGGGAATCGCTATTATAGGATATGCAGGAGCGTTAAAAAATAAATCTTTGACAGAGGAGCAGCGAAAGAAAGCGGTATCTGAATTTGCTTTAAAAAAAGGGGTTTTGATCGCGATATTGGCAGGTGTTATGAGTGCGTGTTTTAATTTTGGACTTGAAGCTGCTAAGCCGATAGAAGAGCTAACCAGGTCTTACGGTACGGATCCTTTGTATTTAAAGAATCCATCTCTTGTATTCATTCTTTGGGGGGGATTTTTTACCAATGCGGTATATTGCCTTTATTTAAATATTAAAAATAAAACGTATCAGGATTATTTTCATTCAGGAGCTAAAATATTTTTCAATAATTTGTTTTTTACTTTTCTGGCAGGTTTTCTTTGGTTTCTTCAGTTTCATTTCTTAGGCATGGGGCAAAGTAAACTTCCAGAAAATATGGCAGTATTTGGTTGGAGTATTTTAATGGCTTTGAATATTTCTTTTAGCAATGTTTGGGGAATTATTTTGAAGGAATGGAAAGGGGCCAACCGAAAAACAATGTGGGTTTTATTTGTAGGCTTAATTGTTCTTATTGCATCGACTTTCGTGGTGAGTTTATAAAGATTATCAGGCATAAGAAAATATTCGCTAATTGTTTGGGCGATTACGGATTTGGTTTTTGAATGAATTCAATTTTGGCATAATAGTTTTTAGAAAAATTAAAATCATTATTTAAACTTTTTATCTATGGGTATTAATAATAATATAGAAAAAGCATATTTACTAGCTAAAGAGCAATATGCCGGTTTTGGTGTAGATACCGATGCCGTTGTGGAAAAAATGAATGAAATTGTTATCAGTCTTCATTGTTGGCAGTCGGATGATGTGAGTGGTTTTGAAACGCCCGATGCAGAACTTGGTGGAGGTGGAATACAGGTGACAGGAAATTATCCAGGAAAACCAAGATCTATTGAAGAAATGAGAGCTGATTTGGAAAAGGTTTTTTCATTGCTTCCAGGAAAACAACGGCTTAGCCTTCATGCCATTTATGGTGAATTTGGAGGAAAACAAGTTGACCGTGATGAGGTGGACATTGAGCATTTTCAAGGATGGATTGACTGGGCTAAAGAGCAAGGAATAGGATTAGATTTTAATGCAACTTGTTTTTCTCACCCCAAGGCTAATGATGGCTTTACTCTTTCCAGTAAAAATGAAGAAGTTCGACGATTCTGGATTAACCATGTGAAGGCCTGCCGAAAAATTGCTGCAGAATTTGGAAAACAATTGGGAACCCCTTCGGTTCATAATTTATGGATTCCTGATGGCTCTAAGGATTATCCCATTGACAGGGCTGGTTATCGAACTATTCTAAAGAAATCCTTAGATGAGATTTATGCAGAGGAGTTTTCAAAGGAATATCTGAAAGATGCAATGGAATGCAAGCTTTTTGGTATTGGATCGGAGGCTATGGTGGTAGGATCTCATGAGTTTTATATGGGGTATACTATTCAAAATCAAAAGCTTCTTTGTCTTGATAATGGTCATTTTCACCCAACAGAGCAGGTCGGTGATAAAATTTCTTCTGTTCTTCAATTTCTGGATGAAATATTGCTTCATGTAACCCGTGGTGTACGTTGGGATAGCGATCATATTGTGACACTGAATGATGAAATCATGTTGATAGCTCAAGAAATTATTCGAAACAATTATTTAGATCGGGTAAATATTGGGCTTGATTTCTTTGATGGAAGTGTGAATAGAGTAGGTGCTTACTTAGTTGGAACCAGAGCGACACAGCAAGCATTTATGCAGGCCTTATTGGAGCCAACTGAAATGTTACTTAGCTACGAAGAAAATTCCCGAAATTTTGAAAGGTTGGCGCTTATGGAAACAATGAAAACAAGATTGTTTGGAGCCGTTTGGGACTATTATTGCTTGGTGAATAAAGTTCCTGTTGGCGGAGATTTTATTAAGGAGGTCGTTGATTATGAAAAAGAAATCTTGAAAAAGAGAAGATGATTTTTTGTGAAAATATGGAAGATGTAATTGCTGTCTTTGATATAGGGAAGACTAATAAAAAATTCCTATTGTTCAATAATAAATTGGAGTTGGTTTTTCAGGATGAACAGAAAATTCCTCCTGTAGTTGATGATGATGGTTTTGAATGTGATGATATATCATTTATAGAAGAATGGGTTAGGAGTCGGCTTAAAGAGGAAATAAATAAGGGAAAATACCATATTATTGGAGTGAATTTTTCCACTTATGGCGCGTCTTTGGTTTTTTTGGACGGTAGGGGTCACCGGTTGACCCCTGTTTACAATTATATGAAGCCTATTCCGGAGATTGTTAAAAATGAATGGTATGAGTCCAATGGTGGGAGGAACGAATTTTGTCGTAAAACAGCCAGTCCTCCCCTTGAAGCGATGCTGAATTCGGGAGTTCAAATTCTATGGTTGAAGCGTTTCAAAAAGGATGTTTATAAAAAAGTTACCCATATTCTTCATTTACCTCAGTATTTATCATTTTTGTTAACAAATAGGATCGTATCGGATTATACTTCAATTGGATGTCATACAGGGATGTGGGATTTTGATCAAATGAAATATCATCAATGGCTTGAGGAGGAAGGTGTTTTATTGCCATCGCCTGAAAAAAATTCTGAAAGAACTCTTGTTTCTATTGGCGGCCAAGAATTGTGGGTCGGGATAGGAATTCATGACAGTTCCGCATCTTTGGTGCCCTATCTTCATATGGTGGGGGAACCCTTTATTTTAGTTTCTACCGGCACTTGGTGTATTAATATGAATCCTTTTAATAATCTTCCTTTAACCCTTGAACAGTTAAAAAATGATTGTTTATGTTACCTTAGTATTGATGAAAAACCAGTTAAATCGTCAAGGCTTTTTATGGGCCATATCCATGATATTAATCTAAAAAACTTATGCCGTCATTTTAAGGTTGGAGAGGGTGACTTTAAGAATGTGTTGGCAAATGATGAATTAATCAAAACTTTTTTGGAAGAAGACAAAATATCTTCCAAAGCTTTTTTTAAAAATGGAGTTCCCGATAATTATCTGGATGACCAAGTTGATTTAACTTTGTTTATTTCGTTTGAGGAAGCTTATCATCGATTAATTTTTGATCTGACTAGGTTGAATGTTAATTCTATAGAGCTAATTCTTGAGAGTCAGGAAAGTATTAAGACTATTTTTATTTCCGGAGGTTTTTCCAAAAATGAGATTTTTGTAAAAGTCATGGCTGGATTTTTCCCAAAGATGAAGGTTTTTACTTCAACCATTCACAATGCTACTGCACTTGGAGCAGCAGCGGTTGTTTCAGATATTTTTGGTGAAACTCCAAAGCCTCAAATAAATTTGAATTTAAAACAGGCAGTTCTTTAAACATAGGGAGTAGTAATGAAATTAGATACAAAAATGATGCATCCTCGCGATCAGATCATTCTTACAATTAATCGGATTTATTATCATGGATTAACGACAACAACAGGTGGTAATATTTCTGTTATTGATGGAAATGGTGATATATGGGTGACACCATCAGGAATTGATAAGGGGTCCCTAAGGCGAGAAGATATTATGTGTGTGCGTAATGATGGCACCATTGAGGGACCTCACAGCCCATCGTCAGAATATCCTTTTCATAAGGCTATTTACGAAAACAGACCCGATATAAAAGCGGTGATTCATGCTCACCCTCCGGCATTGGTTTCTTTTAGTATTGTTCATAATATTCCTGATACCAACGTTATTCCTCAAGCAAAGAATATATGCGGTCCTATAGGATATGCATCATATGAATTACCAGGCAGCCAAAAGTTGGGAGACAATATTGCCAAGGTTTTTAAAGAGTCTTTCAATGCGGTGATAATGGAGAACCATGGTGTTGTTGTTGGTGGAACTGATTTAAAAGATGCTTTTCAACGATTTGAGACATTGGAGTTTTGTGCACGTACGATCATTAATGCCAAAACCATTGGTACTGTAAAATCGTTAGGCGATGAAGAAATAGAACGTTTTGAAGGTCAGATTCCTGTCCTACAACCAGAACAGGACCATGTGGAATTCCCCTCCGATGAGAGAGAAATACGTCAAGAGATTACAAATATTGTTCGCAGAGCCTGTCAACAAGGCATGATGATTAGCTCTTATGGAACGGTATCATGCCGTTGGCGAAATAATGATTTTTTGATAACGCCTACCAATGTTCTTCGTTGGGATATTACAATTGAGGATATCGTTCAGATAAAAGACGGCAAGCGGGAACCAGGAAAAGTTCCGAGCCGTTCCGTTTGGTTACATCAGGAGATTTATCGAAGGCATCCTGATATCAATTCGATTATTCTTACTCAATCTCCCTATTTGATGGCATTTGGTGTTACAGGGGAGAAGTTTGATGTACGCACTATTCCTGAGAGCTGGATTTTTCTGCAAGATGTACCTATTGTTCCCTTTGGTTCTCATTTTAAGGGTAAAAAGATAATACCTGATCTCATTTCAAAAGACATCCCTGCTGTGATTATTGAAAATGATTCTGTATTGGTTACAGGCGATAAGTTACTGCAAACCTTTGATCGCCTAGAGGTGGCAGAATTTAGTGCGAAATCACTGACTATGGCCAAGCCGATTGGCGACCTTCGGCCGATTGGTGATAAGGAAGTTGAAGCATTACGGGAAAAATTTCTCAAATAGATATAGAATTATTTAAGAACAACGAATAATTGAATCTGTAAATGTTGGTGGAAAGAAAATCAAGTATTTTGAGTTGAAAATTTCAGGTCGGTTCTTATAACTTTTTTTTGCCAGATAAAGTTTGGTGAGAAATGTTTAATATCCAATGGTTTAAAGAAAAAGCATTATGGTACGAATTCAGGCTATTATACTGTTAATAAGTTTCATTTCCCTTATAAACGCCCAGTCCCAAGATTTTTTGAAAACCACTAGAGTTTCGACATTAATTAATTTTGACTGGAAACATGCTTTTGGAGAAATTCCCGGGGCGCAAGAACCGGAATTTGATGATTCGGGATGGTCGACGGTGCATCTGCCACATGATGCAAGTATTGTCGGCCCATTTGTAAAGGATAGCCTGAATGCTGATCGTAAGAACGGTTTTTTGCCACGCCGAAAAGGGTGGTATAGGAAGTGGCTTAATTTCAGTAATCCACTGAATTCTAAAAAGATTTTCCTTGAATTTGAAGGTGTTTATCGAGATTGTCGGGTTTATGTTAATGGAGAAAAATTAGCTCATGAGTTAAACGGATTTAAAAATTTTATAGTCGATATTTCATCCGTTGTACGACAAGGGGACAATCTTATTGCAGTCAGTTATGATAATACAGATATGGAAAGTTCCCGATGGTATAATGGAGAAGGGATATACCGGGATGTAATTCTGCATGTTACCAATGAGGTACATGTTGCTTATAAAGGGACTTATATTCGAACTCCTTTCGTAACAGACGGTCTGGCTAAAGTGTTGGTAGAAACAGAGGTGGTGAATGAAAAAGATAATAATTCAGAGGTGACTCTGAAAACCGAAATTATTGGACCCTCAGGAGAAGTAGTTGATTGCATTTCGGACGTTGTGCCTTTGGGCGCGGGAGAACTTTATGTGTTTTCACAAGAAGTTAAAGTTAAAAACCCATTATTGTGGGATTTGGAGACGCCCAATCTTTATCAGGTTCGCTCCTCGGTTGTAGCAGATGGACAAGAAAGTGACTTATATCAATCTTTTTTTGGTATTCGGACCATTGAGTTTGATCGGGATCAAGGATTATTACTAAATGGGAGAAAGGTCTTGGTGAAAGGTGTAAACATTCACCATGATTTAGGTCCATTGGGTGCAGCAGCTTTTGAAAGAGGCTTTGAACGCCGTTTGGAGGGATTAAAAAAGTTGGGGTGCAATGCTATTCGATTGGCACATAATCCTCATGATGAATTTATCTTAGATTGGTGTGACCGTAATGGAATGTTAGTAATGGATGAAGCCTTTGATAAGTGGAATGATCAGTTTTTTGGTAAGGGAAATGATTTTAATGACCATTGGGAAGAAAGTTTGGAGTCATTTATTAGACGGGATCGTAATCATCCTTCTGTATTTATTTGGAGTGTAGGAAATGAAACGCACCAGCAAAGAAGCCCACATTACGAATTTGGTGTTCCGATGATGAAAAAAATGCGCGATTTTATTCATGCTTACGAACCCACGCGCAAAGTGACGTGTGGTCTGCATCCTTCTCGAAAAAGCGGGGCATATCGAACAGAAAATTATTACAGGGAAGGGCCACCTGAAATGGAATTTTATATGGATGTGGTTAGTACCAATTATCGAGAAGAGTTTTGGCCGGTGGATAAAGCAAAATATCCACAACTTATGTTTATTTTGAGCGAAGCACAAGTGGGGAATTTGGGAAACGAATGGTTTAATTTTAATCATCACAATTCGGTAGGATTATTTTACTGGGGAGGAACTGACTACATAGGAGAATCTTTTGGGTGGCCATCCAAGGGATGGCCGAATGGAATCATAGACTGGAATGACCATTGGAAGCCTTTTAGTTACTATATTCAAAGTTTATACAGCGAACATCCAATGGTACAGATTGCTGCTTTCGATTCGAATGATGAAAGGCAAAAGTATTGGAATGAGGTTCAATTAAGATATCAACCTATGTTTTCTCATTGGAACTGGCATGATAAAGATTCCGTTAAACTATATACATTTACCAATGGACAAGAAGTGGAACTTTTTTTGAATGGAAGATCGTTGGGTAGACGCAATGTTCCGGAAGTATATTACAGTAAGGATATTAAAGGATTTGCCGCTGACGAATATGATCCCGATAATCCTGTAAACACGGGGCCTGCCATGCACAAGTTTTTAGAGTGGACAGTTCCTTGGGAGTCAGGGGAGATTTTGGCAATTAGTAGAATTGAAGGCAGAGAAGTGGCCCGACATAAGATGGTAACTGCCGATAAACCATATCGAGTTGTTTTGGAACCTGACAGATCAAAAATAAAAGCGGATGGTTTGGATCTTTCTTATATAACCGTTAAGGTGGTGGACAAAAACGGTGTGTTAGTTCCGGATGCTTCTAATAATATTCGTTTTAAGGTAACAGGGGAGGGAGCCATAGCCGGAGTAGGAAACGCTGACGTTTTGAGCGACGAACCTTTTGTTGCGAACCAAAGAAGAGTTTTCCAAGGCAAAGCGCTATTGATAATTAGGGCTGGACGTCGTGCAGGAGAAATCAAGGTTAAAGCAATGGCTGATGGGTTGCGAGAGGGGAGAATTACCATTTCTTCAAATTACCAATGTCGTTTAGTTAAGGTTTGTAAGCTGAAAATGCCACAGGTTTTCCAGAGTATCTTTTAAATCGTGTGTTATAT
>NZ_JBQTGH010000016.1:0-64977 GCF_052400625.1 Thermophagus sp. OGC60D27 | reverse complement strand
ACGACAAAATAAATTATATACAATATTACTATACAATTAAATAGTAGGCTTTTTGTCCTTAACTAAACGACATTGCCCGAATTATGCATTAGAACTTCGTAATAGATTTTCTAATGCATTTTTCGGGTTTATGGCAAAACCTTGCTTGTCATGCTCATTTCATGCGATTAAACCATCTCTGCACAGTGCGATTGCGTCGCATCGAAGCATGCGATTGTGTCGCATCGAAGCAATCGACTGAGTCGTTTGCAGGCAATCGATTGAGTATGAATATATGTAATTGTTGTTCATCCTGTGGAATTTTCATTCCACACCGACGGGAATCAGCACCAATGACTATTTACCAATCACTAAAAAACTACTATCTTCAGCTAGTAAACTTTTGCCACAGTAATCTTACCCCTTCAAATTTCGGATACTTTGCGAAAGGACTTCAATTTTAGCTTCGGCATCGGCTTTTTTCTTCTTTTCCAGATCTACCACTTTGGCAGGAGCATTGGCGACAAATTTCTCGTTGCTGAGTTTTTTCATTACACCGTTGAGGAAATCTTTCATTCGCTTAAGTTCTTCTTCCAGTTTGGCAATTTCTTCTTCGGTGTTGATTAGCCCGTCTAGAGGAATGAAGTATTCGGATGATTTGATCAGGAAGGAAACAGCGCCTTCCACTTTATCCTTCACTTCTTCTATGTTTTCCAGGTTGGCCATTTTTTTCAGTACTGGATCGAACCGGTTAAAATAGCCATCTTTGCCCACCATGATTTTTACCTCGAGAGGCTCTCGTGGCGACAGATTTTTCTCCTGTCTCAGGTTCCGTATGGCAGCAATGGCTTCCTTGACGTGCTCAAATTGTTGAAGTGTAGCAACATCTACTTTGTCTGCCTTAGGTTGCAGGCTGATCATGATGCTTTCACCTTCTTTTCTGGGTGCCAGGTGGTGCCAAATTTCTTCTGTGATGAAAGGCATGAAGGGATGCATCAGGCGCATCAGCTCATCGAAGAAGTTTAAGGTGTCTGCGTATGTCTTACCGTCAATGGGCTGTTGATAGCCGGGTTTGATCATTTCCAGATACCAGGATGAAAATTCTTCTCGGAATAAAAGATAGACTTCCATTAATGCATCAGAGATCCGGTATTTTTCGAAATGGTTATCAAGGGTGTTGATGGCCTGATTCAGTTTATTACGGAACCATTCGATGGCCAATACAGAACTTTCAGGTTGTTCCAGCGTTTCATCCACCTTCCAGGTCTTCACTAATCGGAAGGCATTCCATATCTTGTTGGAAAAGTTACGTCCTTGTTCTGTAAGACTTTCATCAAAGAGGATATCGTTACCGGCAGGAGAGCACAGCAGCATTCCCATGCGCACGCCGTCGGCGCCATATTTTTTTATGAGCTCGAGTGGTTCGGGTGAGTTACCCAGCGATTTGGACATTTTACGCCGTTGACTGTCGCGTACAATACCGGTAAAATATACATTTTTGAATGGATAGGTGCCTCGATATTCGTATCCGGCCATGATCATCCGGGCCACCCAGAAGAAGATGATTTCGGGTGCCGTCACCAGGTCGTTGGTGGGATAGTAATAGTCGATCTCTTTATTGTCGGGGTTGAAGCCGTCGAATACAGTGATGGGCCACAGCCACGACGATGCCCAGGTGTCGAGAACATCTTCATCCTGTTTCAGCTCTTTTTCGGTGAGCGAGGGGTTACCTGTTTTTTCCCGGGCCAGTTCAACGGCTTCTTCCGGGGTTTCTGCAACCACATAACTTCCATCTTCCAGGTAATAGACCGGAATACGATGTCCCCACCACAGCTGGCGAGAGATGCACCAGTCTTTTACATTTTCCATCCAATGGCGGTAGAGATTTTTGAATTTGGCAGGATGAAAACGAACTTCGTCATCCATGACGGCTTTTAGTGCCGGTTTTGCCAGATCCGACATTTTCAGGAACCATTGTGTGCTTAAGCGCGGTTCTATAACGGCATTGGTACGTTCCGAAAAACCTACTTTGTTGGTGTAGTCTTCGATCTTAACCAGGTTACCTGACTTTTCCAGTTCGACAGCAATTTTTTCACGAACGTCGAAACGGTCTTCTCCCACAAAGAGCTGTGCTGCCTCGTTTAAGGTCCCGTCGTCATTGAGAATATCTATTGACTCCAGGTTGTGGCGCATTCCAATCTCGTAGTCATTAATGTCATGAGCCGGGGTGATTTTCAAACAGCCGGTTCCGAATTCCATATCCACATATTCATCTTCGATAACGGGAATGGCTCTGCCAATGAGGGGTACCAGAACTTTTTTGCCCACAATGTGTCGGAAGCGTTCGTCATTGGGGTTGACACATACAGCCGTGTCGCCCAAAATGGTTTCGGGACGGGTGGTGGCGATGGTGACATATTGATCATTTTCCCCTTCCACCTGATAGCGAATATAATATAGCTTGGATTGTTCTTCGCGATAGATGACCTCTTCGTCCGATAAGGCAGTCTTGGCTGCCGGGTCCCAGTTAACCATTCGGATGCCACGATAGATAAGGCCTTTACGATAAAGATCCACAAAAACTTTGATGACGCCCTGGCTGCGGACTTCGTCCATGGTGAAGCAGGTACGGTCCCAGTCGCAGGAAGCCCCCAGCTTTTTAAGCTGTTCCAGGATGATACCTCCATGTTTGTTGGTCCAGTCCCACGCATGTTTCAGAAAGTCTTCACGCGTCAGCGATTGTTTGGAAATGCCTTCTTCCTGAAGCTTGTTAACCACTTTGGCTTCGGTAGCAATGGATGCATGGTCGGTTCCCGGCACCCAGCAGGCATTTTTGCCCTGCATACGCGCCCGGCGCACCAGAATATCCTGGATGGTGTTGTTGAGCATGTGTCCCATGTGCAACACCCCTGTCACATTGGGCGGGGGTATGACGATGGTGTAAGGTTCACGCTCGTCAGGAACAGATTGGAAGAATTTCTGCTCCATCCAGTATTGATACCATTTCTCTTCTGTTTCGACCGGACTGTATTTGCTTGCAATTTCCATAATACGATGAACTTTCTTTTTTTTATAGAAAGTGCAAAAATACAAAAACTCCCCGACCTTTTGGCATTAAGAGGCAAGGATGTGTAATAAAATGAGGCAGAAGGGGACACTAGGCCGATAGGTTTTTAGGTTGATAGGCTAATAGGTTGATAGGCCGATAGGTTGTTAGGCCGATAGGTTAATGGGCTAATAGGTTGATAGGCTGATAGGTTAATAGGCTAATAGGTTAATAGGTTGATAGGTTGATAGGCTAAGGGATTGAAGGGATTGATGTGCTAAATAGACTCAACCCTAACCACTAATGCCTACTTTTAGTTTCATTAGACCAATAAATTAAAAAAATTATATACTAATGAAAAAAGAGGCTGTCTTAAAAGGCTAAAATTTTACACTGAGGCAAAAATTATATTGAAATTGGGAAAGAAACATTTCTCAAAACATTATAAAATTGGCTCGAAGAATTCCAGCATTTACAGGCATCCTCTTTTACTTCATTTAGGTTAAGGGACTAACCAAAATGTCGTCCGGTTCTGCTGCCGACCTCTTCACGGGGGCGAGCTTTCTTTACCACAATTCGGCTTCCGTCGAATTCTTTGTCATCGAGACTGTCAATGGCTGTTTGTGCTTCATCGTCGTTTGGCATTTCCACAAAGCCAAAACGTTTTGAATAACCGGTTTCCCGGTCCATAATAACTTTTGCGGAGGTTACCTCTCCAAATTCACCAAACATTTGCTCCAAGTCCTCACTTTTTGTGCGGGCGCTGAGCTTTGCTACAAAAATGTTCATAATAAAATAGAAATAATTAATAAATGTCGGCATTCAAATAGAAATACTGCAAAGCTCATTTTTGTTAGGGCGTTACTGTATCTGTTGATTACCATTGTGCAAGGTAAGACAATTGTTTGCCAATTGCACGTAAAAATGGATATTTTTTGTTAGCCAATGTTTTAGCGACGACAAAGTTCCGAAACTCAAAGTGGTTGTTTCTTAAAATTCCAAAACGGCACTAATGCCCCAGTGGCGATACTGACCGTCTTCAAATCCCACAAAGACTCCGAGGCTTCCCATCAGGAATATCTGATCGATGGAATAGCCGGCCTGAACATAATTGTTCAGTTGAGGGGTATGCAGATAGTCCACATGGAGGGACTCCTGCCAAAGGCGGTTGCTCAGCAACGGGAGATTTTTCAGCAAAAGATATGGTGATGAGTAGCTTAAATGGCCTGTGGCGTACCATTCGTTGGTGGAAGCTTCATAATCGTTTAGAAGTCTGAACGCCTGTCCTCCTGTAATTCTCACCGGGATCGATGATGCATTAAAATGCTTGAATTGAGAGAAGTGTAACGATTTGTTTTTCACAAACCATCCACCTGCTAGGCGCCACGAAAAGGAGGGGAAGAGTGTCGGTTCTTTCATCTGTTGGGCCGATCCCTCCAGCAACAGATAATCGGCATCGCTGTCCGGCGCCTTTATCCCTTGCGTCAAGGATATCCCGAATGTAGGATATCGGGAATGGGTCATGATTTTTTTCCCTTTTTCTATTCGATAAAAGTATTGAGGAGTGTAGGTCAGGGCGGTATGCCAAGTCAGGCTGTTCTGCTCTTTCAGATGTATCGCCTTTGCCGCATTGTTCTCGGGCAGATTGAAATGGTAATATTCTTCTTTTTTGAAAAATGAGTAGTTGGTATGGTTGAAACGGGGGCTGATCCATTCATAGCCTGCCGAGAAATCCCATTGTAATCCGTTGGCAAGATCTATTTTGTTGCTCACCCGAACAAATTGTTGTCCGTAATATCTTTTGTAGTTCTCTTTAAAGAAGAGCGATGCCACCATGTCGGTAAAGGGGGTTATATCCATTTCTGCCGGCTTGAAGGCAGAAGTTTGGTCGCCTGCTTCCACCGATAGTTGTCCCCGAAGCAAAGGCGCATAATCCCGGGTCAATGTTGCCTTCCACATCAGCTCTTTACGTGCAAAAGCCCATGTTGCTTCGGGGGTGAAGGTAAGTTGCCGGGCTGAATCCTGTTTCCATGTTACATTAAGCGATTGTTTGTATTTCCATCCGTCCACCGGATTAAAGCCCAGATTTCCCGGGCGGATAAGACCCTTGTAATTTATTGTAAGAGCTGAATCAGCCATGTAGAGCTGTTGGTCTGAAGTAAGCAGCGATATGGTTTTGCTGATGCGTCCGGGCTTTTCCTGATTGATTGTGTCGTTTTGGTTATCGGCGAAGGCTTTCAGACTGTCTGCCAGCACAAAGCTTTGATGCTCAATGGGGGTGAGGGGCACGGGACGTATTTTGTTCCAGAATGTGGAATCCCGCTTTATGGAATCTTTTTTAACATCGAGGTGATAGGTGCCTGTTTGCTCCAGCGAGACGGGCTCTTCATCTTTGGTTTCTTTTTCCATGAGCCGTGCCAGTTTCATCATCTCACGGTTGCTGAGTTCTTCTTTGGACAGTAACTGGTCTATTTTTTCCCTGTTTTTCTTTTCTTTTGGATCAGATTCTGATTGTTCTTTATGCGGTTTTTCCTCCGAAGAAACCGGGTATGATCCGGTCAGTGCTGCAACGTTGATCGCATCATTCAGTGCTACGTCGGTATATTTTACCGAGCCGGCATAATCAATAACGGCTTTCACGCCCATTACTTTTAAATCGAGGTCAAATTGGTGAGTTACGGGTAGCCAGGCGTTTTCCTCGACCGGCTGAAACAATTGATTAATATTAATCGTTCCCCAAAAAGTTTGAGCAGTGAGGTCTACCGAATGGAGGTTCCACAGGTTATGAACAATATAGATATATCCGGATACCAGTTGCTGGCTTTTTCGTTTGGGAATGACTTTTATTTTATCCACTTCCACGTTACCTTCTTCAAAGTAACCTTCGTAACGAAACTTGTAATGCCGCATGGCTTGTGGTGCCAGCGGTGAAATGATCATTCCGTTGTCGGGCTCATAAAAGCTGCTGTTGATAAACCCCAGTGCTACCGATTCATCACCTGCAGGGAATGAGGTGCGTGAGGCCAGAACGGTATGTTTGAATGTGTCGGGGGCGATGAAGTGAATTCTGTTCATCGACTCCATGGTATAGGTTCGGCCCTCTTCCAGCGGAACTTCCGTGTCGTTAACCTGTACGGTTAAGGACTTCCTCAAAAGCCGGGGTATTTTATCCATCCTGAATGAGCCCTTCAGATAGACTTCGGCGGTGTACTGTTTGGTTTGTCGTAAATAGTAGGGGGCCATACCAATGGCTTTGCGCATGATGGCATAGGCGGGGTCCTCACCCGAGGGGTTGACAACCACTTCGGGCAGCCGGTAATTCTGAGGTTCCAGACTGATATCAAGATCAACCCATGTGTCGCCAATGGTCAACTTATATTCGCGCCGTTTAAAGCCCAGACTCTGGAAAATTAACAGATATTCTCCTTGGGGTAGCTCAATTTCATAATTTCCGTTGAGGTTGCTGGTTGTCCCAGTCATTAAGTCGGGAATGTAAATACTGACATTGGGCAGTGGGGTATTCTGTTCATCGGTGACGGTTCCTCTGATCCCTTGAGAAAACAGAATGGTTGGTAGAAGGGTACAAAAAAAGAGGATGGTGAATCTTAAGTTCATGGGGAATTGGTTGAGGGTGAATGAACATAGTAACGATTATTGGATAGCAAAATTTATTCCAAAAAAATGAAAGTTAGAGTTTCTGGTTTAATTGATAGAGCTATTGATTTCTTTAAGGCTAGTTCTGGCAGGCATAAGTTTAATGGCCTAATAGTCTATCAGGTGATTAAAGGGAATCAGCACATTTGCATAGCCCCATGCCCTATGTTACATGCCCTAATTCCGGTTAAAACTTCCACTGGAAGGAGTTTTTTACGGTGTAGAATAACTTATCCACATCGGGAGGTGCGGTGTTGTCGTATTCCAGTTTTACAAACAATCCGAAGTTAAAGTTTTTGGATATTTTCAGATTGAGGTTGGATTCGCTCCAAATCCGGTAGTCGGCCGGATCGGAATAATCGGGTTCATAATAGGTGGTGTTGTTGATAGACGCCGAGGGACTGATGGTCCAGTTGAAGCTACCCATGGAGCTGAATTTGACCAAACTTTTACGACGTTCGAAATCGCTGTATTCATATAATTCGTTAAGGTAGATGGTGTATCCTACCAGGAAGAAGGAGAATTTTTCCTTGTCAGCAATGTTGAAACGAGGACCTCCTCCCAGGATGTATCTATGTTTAAGACTTTTGACGCGGTTGTACTGGTATTGAAAAAAACTTTCGGCAATAACGATCTTGTCGGGAACCCAGTAATTGTATTTGAGCATAAGTCCTCCATTGTTAACGTTTCGTTCACTCCCCACTTCGTTAAAACTAAGATCGGTGGAGAGTAGATAGGTATTTAACTCATCGTTATACTGCAATTTCAGACGGGAGCTCAGTTGTTTCTGATCGGTGGTGGTGTGAATCAGATTGAAACCCAGGTTGAATTCCCCTTGTAGGCCTTTATTGGGATCTTTGGTTCTCCGTTTATCGATGCTGACAATTTGGGCATCAGTATAAGACAGTAAACCGGTGAAAAGAATGAATATCAGCAAGAATGAAAAACGATAATTCCCCATAATAGATTTTATATGTTAGTTTTTAGTTCTTAAGCTTCAACCCCTAAGTCAACATCAGCATATTAGCATATCAATCTCTTCAATTTCCTCAATCCATTGACCTATCAGCCTATTAACCTATTGACCTATTAGCCTATTGACCTATTATATTCACGGCCTATTGTTCATAAGCGCAACAAATTTATTTAAAAAAGAGAGGCATGCAAAAGACAACTAAAATTGTAATTGATCCAAAACAATTGTAAAAGTATGTCAATGATCATTATCTTTGTCACATTTCAGGTGTAATTTTGGATAAACGCAAAAACACAGGACAATGCCAAAAATCTCTCAGCGGGGCAACTCCATGCCTGCCTCACCTATACGTAAGTTGGTGCCTTATGCCGAGGCAGCCAAACAAAAAGGAATCCACGTTATTCATTTGAATATTGGTCAGCCCGACATTTTTACACCTGAAGTGGCATTTGATGCTCTTCATCATCTTAATCTGAAAGTTATTGAATACAGCCATTCGGCAGGAAATGAGACGTATCGACGAAAACTGGCATCATACTACCGTTCCATAGGAATCGATGTGGATTATAACGAAATATTGATTACCACCGGAGGATCAGAGGCCCTTACCTTTGCATTTCTGAGCTGTTTGAACCCGGGTGATGAGGTGATTATGCCTGAGCCCTTTTATGCCAACTACAATGGTTTTGCCACCCTTGCAGGCATCCACATAGTTCCTGTAACATCGGCTATCGACAACGCTTTTGCTTTGCCTCCTGTGGCAGATTTTGAAAAGCTGATAACCTCTCGCACCAAAGGAATTGTAATCTGTAATCCGAACAATCCCACCGGATATCTTTATTCTGAAGAAGAATTGAATGCACTACGAGATTTGGTGCTAAAGCATGATCTCTTTTTCTTTTCCGATGAGGTTTATCGTGAGTTTTGTTACGATGGTGCACGTCATTTTTCGGTTATGCATCTGGAAGGGTTGAAAGAGCATGCGGTGATGATCGACTCGGTGTCGAAGCGTTTCAGTGAGTGTGGCGTTCGGATCGGGGCATTGGTTTCGAAAAATCGCCAACTCATCGAAACGGCCCTTAAGTTTGGTCAGGCACGACTGAGTCCTCCCGGTCTGGGCCAGATCGTTGGTGAGGCTTCGCTGGATACGCCTGATCATTATTTTTCTGATGTCAAAGAAGAGTATGTTCAGCGTCGTAATTTTTTGGTGAAAGAGTTGAACCAAATCCCCGGTGTGGTTTGTCCTGAGCCCAAGGGGGCATTCTACACAATGGTGAAGCTGCCGGTGGATGATTCGGATCAATTTTGTCGATGGATTCTTAATGATTTTGAATTTGAGGGGCATACGGTGATGATGGCTCCGGGTTCCGGCTTCTATTCGAGCAATGATAAGGGACGCAACGAAGTTCGTATTGCCTATGTTCTGAATCGTGACGATCTGGCTAAAGCGGTGACGGTGTTGCGCAAAGCACTTGAGGTGTACCCGGGGCGGCAATAGGCTATTGGATGATTAGGCTGATCGACTGTTAGAATTAGATTGTGAGGAGATCAACCTTAATTCTTTGGTTCATCACAAAAGTGCAAATTGTGATGAACCAATTTTGTATTGTAAACTACGGCCCAGAAAACAAAAAACAGAGAGCAGAAGCTCTGTCTTCCTGTATCTATAAATCTTGTATCTTACATTTATATATTTGGTTTTAGCAAATTGCTAGGATAGGAATATTGTTGTCTTTAGTGTCTTTCGCCAATTGAATGGAATTCCTGAAATAAGGTAATTATCTCCAATGGTTGCAAGCTGTTGTTTTTTGAAGGTTTTACCCGTTTAAGACCCATCGAATGAACCATCTGGCAATAAAGATTTGTGCCATTTAGTCTGATGTTGCAATATGTAAAGGTTTTGTGAATACCTAATGGATTAATAAACAAAACTGAATGGTTCCACCTTTGAATGAAAAAATCACAATGCTGTTGTTCTCCAAAATAGGATGAATAGACAGTCCTGCCACATTACGTTTCCCAATTTTTATGATGGAAGAACCAAAACGGTTCAGCAGCCGAAAATGTTATTCCGCCGTTAATTTTTTGTGGTTGATCGAAATTTAAAACTAAAGAAAAAAGGCATGTCGTAGTTTTGTTTTTTGTTCAATAGGTTGACAGGAATTCAAATAACCATTCTATCCCCGACCCTGAAGGAGGTCGTATCTGTTGGTATAAGATGCGAATAATAAGTGTTATACAATTAGAGGAATCTCAAGATAAAAAAACAGCCGAATATTTTCTGAGGTTACTGACTGCATTTTGGATTTTGTTTGGTTCAAATGTTTTTGGCCAGACTACTGTGGTAAAAGGATGGGTGTATGATGAGGTAACCCGAGCCCCCCTGCCATTGGTCAATATAAGTTTCAAAGGGACGACGATTGGGACGGCCAGCGACACGTTGGGGTTTTTTTCTCTGACTGCTGACGTTTGGGTTGATACTGTTGTTTTTTCATCATTGGGGTATGTCACCCGGCGCTATGGGGTCAAACAAGGCGGCGTGCAGAATTTGGAGGTTCGTATGCACCCTACTCAAATCAGCTTGGAAGAGATAGAAGTGACGCCTGATGACGGTCCCATACGAAGGGTCATGAAGGGATTGGCGGCGCATAAGGGGAAAAACAATCCGGCCGGTTTGGAGCGCTATTCTTACCGACGTTACACCAAGTGGGACTATCGAATCAATAATATTTCGGACAAGATGACTCAATGGAATATATTTAAGCCTGCGAGAGGGGTCTTCGGGTATGATGGTCAAGTGCGTTATTTGCCGGTGTATTTTTCGGAGCAGGTGGTGTTTAACGAATTTCAGAAAGCCCCCCCAAAACGCAAATCAACCATAGAGGCAGATCATACCATCGGATTAGGGATGCTTGAGGAGACAGAGATTTCCGGGTTTACGTCCGGTCTTGATGACGGGCTTAACTTTTACGAAAATACACTTCCTTTTCTGGGGCAGCAGTTTATCAGTCCGGCTCATGACAATGGCTGGTTCTACTATAACTATTACCTGCTTGATTCGGTTAAAACCGATCAGGGAACCGAGTATAAAATCCGGTTTACACCCCGACGGAAAGGAGATAATACCTTTCGTGGTGAGATGAGCGTTTTGGGAAGCCATTTTGCCATTAGAAATATTGAGGCTCAATTAATCAATACCGAGCATCTTAACTTCATCAGGGAATTGAAAATCAGCACCGACTATCAACTGGTAGGTGACACCATCCCTTTTTATGGCAGTTCGGAAATTGCTTTTACCATTGACTACCTGCCTATTGAACTGAAAAAAAATCAGCAGGGAGTGGAGTTGAAGGCCGTCAATTACATGCATTTTTCGGATGTGAATATTGCTCCCAATGAGAATGTTGTGCTTAGTCATCGACAACTGAGCTATGAGTCCTTGAAAGCCGGCGATTACAACAAGAAAGATTCTGTCTATTGGCAGATGATGCGTCCGGTTGCGTTGGATTCGTCCGATCTGGACTTTAAGGCGGGTATCGATTCGGTGAACCGGCTGCCGGTGGTGAGACTTCTCGATAATGTGGCCAATATGGCGATGACCGGTTATTATGATTTTGGTCGTTTTGAGTGGGGACCGTTCGATGAGACGATTCTGTTTAACGAGGTTGAAGGGACACATCTGTATGTAGGAGGTCGCACCAGCGATGAATGGTCGGATCGTTTCAGCCTCTGGGGCGGTGTGGGCTATGGCACACGCAACGAACAATGGCTCGGAAGGTTGGGGGCCGGTGTTCTGTTACCCACCATGCGTCGCAATTTGATCAGTGTCGAGTACAATAATAACATGGTGTTGATTGGGGAGAACGAAAATATTCTCTATTTGTACGAAAATAAACAGAGCCCATCCACCTCCAATCTTATCAGCTACCTTTTTTTGCGGGATGAGCTGGATGAGTTGCATCAGGTTAAAAAGCTGACTGCTTCGTTCGACCATGAAGTGAGGACGGGGTTTAGCATTAAAACCAGTGCTTCTGCTTTGAGATATTATTCGCCTGAATTTTATCCTTTTCTATCCGATGGAGCTCCTTTGGACCATTTTGATGCTTCGGAGATAAGAGTAAAATTGAGGCGGTCGTGGATGGAAAAATATCTTGACTATGGTTATCGGAGAATCTATCTTTCATCTCCAAAACCGGTTATAAATATGGTTTTTTCGGGTGGCATGTCAAATGTGGATGATGAGCGGGGACTCTACGGCAAAATACACACCAGTTTTAAGCATCATTATTATTTGGGGCAGGCGCGTTTGAGCTATGCATTGGAAGGCGGTTGGATCTTCGGCAGGGTTCCCTATCCCTTGCTGGAAATACCAAGGGGAAATGAGTCTTACGGTATCAGTCGTTATCGTTTCAACATGATGAATAATCTGGCGTTTTTTCACGATCGTTATTTGCATGTTTTTACCGAATGTAACTTAAACGGTTTTTGGTTTAAGCGATTACCGTTTTTGAATCGTTTGGGCTTGCGCGAAGTGATCAGCGCCAAAGCTATGCTAGGAAGTGTTGAGAATAGACACCGTGGGCTGCTGGAATTTCCCGAAACCTTTTCCGACTACAACAACAAACCCTATGTTGAAGCCGGTGTGGGCGTTGAAAATGTGTTGCGTTTTTTTCGTTTTGATGCCATCTGGCGGCTTACCGAAACAGAAGAGGCACCCAAATTCGGAGTTCGGGCATCTTTTGAAATAAAAATATAAAAAAGGGTGTATGATGTTTCGTTATGGTACTATATGGTTGGTGTTTGTTTTGATGTTGATGTCTCAGGGTGCGTTTGCAGGCAGCGAAGATGATGATAAAGACTTGCCTGAATGCCGGGCCATACTTTTGAGTGATGAGGCACTATCCCGTTTGTTGGCAAAAGATAAAGCAAAGAGGCCTTCCGGGATTGTTCCCGACTATTTAAAGGTACAATATCTTAGGCGAGCAGGTCAGGTTTCTGCCGGTGCAGGGTATCGGATTCGTAATTTTTACGAGCCAACACTGCTGGTTGGGTACATGTACAAACCCATGAAGTGGAAAAACGGAAAAGCGCCAGTACTCACTCTGAAGAACAGTTTTACCTTGTTGGGGCAGGGTGTCTCTGAACAGATAGCCGTAAAAGGAGGTCTTTCCGTCAACTATCTACTAGAAGAGTCTATTACCTCTAATGGTGCCGTGTACCAACGAGCTTTATATTATTATCAGGATCAGCTATACGCTATGCCATTTATCAGCGGGGAATGGTATTTCAGCCGGGAACGTCGAAAAAGTAGTTTGTTTATGGAGATATCAACTGTTGATTCCGCTATTAGGGAAGCTGTGAATAGTGAGTTTGTTCAGTTTGATGAGATCTGGGCGGTGAGTTTCGGGATGACTTTTTATCTGCATTAATGGTTTGGCCCAAATTCCTACATTCCTTTTTCGAATGAAACATGCATGACCAAGAAGGTTTGTCACAACAAGAATATGTATAAACTTTAGGACATCCGAGTTCCATTTGGCCAATAATAACTTAGATAAAATTTACAAGAATAGAACAGTCGTTGACCTGTTCTTTTATTTGTTTGGTTATGTAGTGTATTGAATTTCTGTTTGTTGCATTGTTTTGTTTCTTCCTTGTTCTAACTTCCCTCTCCAAGTTGTTTTTTTAATCCTAAAATCTCTTCCTTTTAGAGATAAAACAGCAGGGGGCAAGTCAATTGCAATTCAGATGTGGCTGGGGCACTTTCATCTCCGATATTGATCAGTTGCCCTAAACAATTCTATTAAGGCACCAGATGCGTTTTATTTTTGTTGCGGAAAATAATATTGCAATAAGTAAAAATCAAAATAATAATAAGATGAGAGGTTTTATTGGCATTATTAGTCTTGTAGGTATCTTTTTTTTGAATACAGGTTGTGCCAGCCAAAGTACGGAACAAAAATCCCAAACGAGGTATGTCAAACTGGCCAGTGTAGAAGCCGCTGCCGGTGTGGGTGAACGCTCTTTTAATGCGGTGATTGAAGAGAACAGACAATCATCAATGGCCTTTAGAGTGGGTGGAATATTGGAGGAGGTTTACTTTGATGAAGGAGACTTTGTGAAGAGAGGAGAAGTTTTGGCTGAATTGGATCAACGGGATTACCAGACCCAACTGGCCGCTGCTGAGGCACAATATCATCAGGCCAAAGGTGAGTTGGAAAGATATACGGAGTTATATAAACAAAATAAATTGCCGGCCAATACTTACGAAAAAATTGAAACGGCTTTTAAAGCTGCTAAAAGTAATTGGGAAAATGCCCGAAATGCCTTGGCCGATACTCGTCTGAAAGCCCCATTCTCCGGCTTTGTATTCCAAAAGCATATTAATAATCATGAGGCAGTAGCTCCCGGTCAACCTGTATTTATTTTAATTGATACTAATATTCTGGAGGTGAATTTTGGGGTTCCCGAAAGCACGGTCAATGAATTGAATATTGGTCAGGAGGTGGAAGTGGCGGTCAATTCATCTGATGTCCGATACACTGCAACCATTAAATCGGTTAGCCATAAGGCGGGGGATGACCGTTTGTTTGACGTACGGTTGTCTATGGAAAATCCTGATGTTACAAAGATTAAGCCAGGGATGACGGCAAGAGTTTTCATTAACAAGGAGAATGAAGCGAGGAAGGCGAAGGTGTTGGTTGTCCCGACCGAAGCTGTTTTCTTTTCCGGCAATCAAGCATCTGTATGGGTTTATGATGCACAAAAAGAGAATGTTCATCAAAGATCGGTGGTGCCAGGAGATATCTCTCCTGGTGGAATGATTGAAATAATCAATGGCTTGAAGACGGGAGAAAAGATTGTCGTGGCAGGTGTTCATTCATTGGAGGAGGGGCAATCGGTAAAGCCGCTATAGTGGAAGGCGGCAATTAGATTAGTAAGTTTTTGCTTTTAGATTGTTTTTTATTGGATTGATGGACTGGTAGGCAAATCGGGAACTTAAAATTGGGACTAAGCCCTTTACTATTTATCTTATATCTAACCATTTAATTATCTATTTATTGATGTTTTAATGTGGAGATTTGTTGAAAAGAATAGCCGCGGTACAGCATTTATAGTGGTAATGATAAACCAAAAATACTGATGTTAGAGAAAATACTGCAAAAGAAGTCGTCGCTTATTACCCTCTTAATAATAATGGTAATAGGTGGGATAGGATCATTTTCAGGACTAAGCAAATTGGAAGATCCTGAAATACCGGTGAAGGCCGCCGTTGTGATAACACCTTATCAGGGAGCTTCGGTTGAAGAGGTGGATAAGGAGGTTACTGAACCGATGGAAAAGGCCATTCAGAAATTGGAAAATATAGATTATATAGAGTCGCGTTCTCTCCCTGGGATGTCGCAGATAACGGTATTTCTGGAAGGGTATGTTAATACGGCAGAATTACCTCAAATTTGGGATCACCTTCGGCGAAAAGTAAACGATGTTCGTTCGGAGCTACCTGCCGGAGCCAGTGATCCCATAGTAAATGATGATTTCGGTGATGTTTACGGTATTTTCCTTGCGGTCAGTAACGATGGCTATAGTTATGAAGAGTTGGATGATTATACCGATTTCTTGCGGCAGGAGTTGTTAAAAGTAGATGGAGTAAAACGTATCGAAGTGATAGGCCAGCAAACCGAAGTAGTGAATATATCCTTTTCGGCAGATGAATTTGCAAATTTGGGGATTAATCCTATGGCGCTTGTGCAAACGCTCAATGATGAGGGAGGTGTGGCAGACGCCGGAAGTATTGTGACAGGTACCGAACGGATACGGCTCAATGTCGGTACTAAGCTGACGTCGTTGGAAGAGGTTAGGAACCTTAATGTCTTTACTGGTGACGGCCGTAGTTTTCGATTGGGTGATATCGCGGATATATCCAAGGGATTTTATCGTCCCAAACAAAACGGGATGACTTTTAATACTTTTCCTGCGCTTGGATTGGCCATTGCGATGGAGTCGGGCGATAATATTATTAAACTGGGTCAACGCATTGATGCCCGTCTGGCGGAGCTAATACCCGAAATTCCTGTGGGTATTGACGTGCATAAGATTTATGATCAACCTTCACGAGTGAAGGCCTCTATTAACGACTTTACCATAAACCTTATTGAGTCGGTCTTTATCGTCATTGCGGTGTTGTTGTTGGCCATGGGTCTCAGGGCCGGATTATTGATTGCCAGCAGTTTGGTTTTTACCATTCTGGGGACTTTTATCGTTATGGGTTTTATGGATATGACGCTTGACAGGGTATCCTTGGCGGCCATCATTATAGCCATGGGAATGTTGGTTGACAATGCCATCGTGGTGGTTGACGGGATTCTTGCTGATATTCAAAAGGGAATAGAAAGACAGAAAGCGTTTGTCCTGTCAGCTAAACAAAATGCCATGCCATTGATAGGAGCGACGCTGATTGCTATTTTGGCTTTCATGCCAATGGCATTTAATACCACAGAAGCCGGAGAATTTATGAAACCGCTCTTTTATGTCTTGGCTGTTTCATTGATTATGAGTTGGATCCTGGCGATGATCCAGGCGCCGTTTATGGCTTCTTTATTTTACCGAAAAGGGTTAAATCAGAAAAAGAAACAAGAGGAAGGTGCAGATATTTATTCGGGACGCGGATATGTAATTTTCCGAAAAATTATTCGATTTGCGTTGTGGCATAAGTCGTTGGTATCGCTGGGTACTTTGGTCATTCTGGTGTTGTCGTTTATGGCTTTTGGATGGCTGAATAAGGATTTCTTCCCGGTAGTGAGATACAATCAGTTTATGGTGGAATATAGTTTGCCCAACGGGAGTGATATTTATCAGGTGGAAAAAGACCTAGGGGATATACAGGATAAGTTGTTGTCGTGGGATGAGATCACGAAGGTGACTTCGTCTCTGGCCAGTTCTCCGGTTCGGTACACATTGTTGCGCCCCATGAATAATTTTAATCCGTCGTATGGTGAATTGATTGTGGAAACCCATACTTTCGAAGAAGCCATGGAGGTGTTGCCCAGAATAGAAAAGGCCTTTAAGGATAAATTTCCCAACGCCACCATACGTTGTCGACAATATTCTGCAATAGGGGGCGATTACAAAATTCAAGCGATGTTTTCAGGTACTGATCCTGACGTGTTGAGAGATTTAGCTGAACAGGCTAAGTCGATCATGCGGAATGAACCCTTGGCGATTTATGTAAACGACAACTGGGGCAATAAGGTTAAGAATGTGGTGCCTGTTTATTCACCAGAAAAGGCCCGTCCGTTGAATATCAGTCGGAGTGCCGTGGCGTCGGCTCTCTCCATCGCTTCGGAAGGGATGCCCGTAGGGGCCTATTATGAGGAGGATACCCGTTTGCCTCTTATGTTGAAGCTGGCGCCTTCGTTGGCCCATGATCCATCGGCTCTCCATTCGGTACCGATATGGGGAAATTACTCTTCAACTAGTGTCCCTTTGGAACAAGTGGTGGATTCGTTGGCTATGGAAGGCCAAGATTATCTCATTTGCCGTTACGATGGTTTTCGGGCCATTAAAGCCCAGTGTGACCCAATGCCGGGAGCTACGGCACCTCAAGTCATGGAAAAGATAAGACCCCAAATAGAAGCTATTCCGCTACCTGAAGGATACACACTAGAGTGGCAGGGTGAACTGAAAGACAGCCAAAAGGCTAATCGTGCTCTAATGGAGAATTTACCACTGGCATTGTTGCTGATGGTGCTAATTACCATAGGATTATTTAATAATTTTCGGCAGCCGGTGCTTATCTTTATGATTGTGCCATTGGCTTTTATTGGAATTATTTTCGGCTTTTTAGTGACGCGCTTAAATTTTGGATATGTTGCTATTGTCGGTGGGTTGGGATTGATCGGTATGATGATTAAAAATGCCGTCGTACTACTCGATCAGATTAATATTGATATTCGTAGCGGAAAGGAAAAACTCAAGGCTATAATCGATGCCACTATTTCCCGGGTAAGACCCGTTACCATGGCATCTTTTACCACCATTTTGGGCATGTTTCCTTTGTTGTTTGATGAGATGTTTCAGGGGATGGCTGTGGCCATTATGTTTGGATTACTCTTTGGTACTATTATAACCCTTGTTATTCTTCCGGTCATTTATGCCGTTTTTTATAAAGTGAACACAAGAGTGTTGGCCAAAGAGGAAGATGTTAAATAAAAAAATGAATGCAATAATGATGAGAAAAACGATATATTTCATTCTGACTATAATGCTTGGCATGTCTGCCTTTTCGCAAACCACGATATCGTTGGAGGAGAGTCGTCGGGAAGCGTTGGACAATAATAAAACAATACGATCCTCCCTGTTGGAGGTACTGAAAACTCGGGCAGGCGTCAAAGAAGCCAGAACTGCCTATTTGCCAGCCATTGACGGGAGTGCCAGCGCCATATACATTCCCAATTTGGAAGAACTTCGAATGTTTGGTATTAGTCGGGATGACCTAGAATTGTATCAGGCGCAATTTGCTGCGCAGCAGGCTATTTATGCAGGAGGAAAAGTAAGACTTGCCAATAAGATGGCCAAGACGAGTGCTTCAATGGCTAAAAATGCCAGTGAGATGCAGACGGCAGAAATTATCCTGCAAACAGATAAAGCCTACTGGAATCTGGTGGCTATGCAAGAGCAGCAGAAAGTATTGATGCGTTTTATGCAGGCTCTCGATTCTCTGGAGCAGCAGTTGGAGTTGAGCTATGAACTGGGTCTGGTTCAAAAAAGTGAATTGTTGAAAGTTAGGGTTCAAAAGAACGAAACAGAAGTTACCGCGTTAGAAGTCAATAATGCCGTTCGTTTACTACAAATGAATTTGGCTCGAATTATCGGACGTCCTCTTGAAACGCCTTTGAGCGCCATTAACACTGTCGCCCTTCCTGATGATGAGGTTTTTTCCGAGTGGGCAGGAGATCCTTCCGTGCGTCCGGAAATAAGAATTTTGGAAGATCAAGTATCCCTGAGCGAACTTCAAAAAAAAATGACCCGAGCCGATTATTTGCCTCAACTGGGGGCTCAGGTTCGTTACGGGTATTTGGATGCGCCAGATATCGCGTCGGGGACCTGGCACCTGAATGCCGGGGCACAACTCTCAATGCCAATTATTCATTGGCGTGAGATGAAACACCGCATGCAAAAAGCGGAAATTGATGAACAAATGGCTAAATTAGAGCTCGAAAATAATCGGGAGTTGATCAATATGGAAATTCAACAGGCCTGGCTCAAACTTCAAGAAGGGATTGAGAAAATTGGGCTGGCCCAAAAAAGTGTTGAAGAAGCGGTGGAATCGCTCTCTGAAGCAGAGATTAGCTATAATGCAGGATTAAATACCATCACCGATCTGTTGAATGCGCAGGCTGCTCGGCAGAGGGCTGAAGCTTCACTGGTTGAAGCCAAATCCAACTATCAGGTGTCGAAATCCACTTGGCTGAAAGCGATTGGTCAACTAAACGAATTAAAGGAATAATTAGTATCATGGCAAAGCCCTGCGGTAAACATCACTCTTTTTTGGACAAAAAACAACTACCAAAGAAAATAGCATTCTCCAAACGTTTTTTTGCAGAAGTGGTTGTATCACTCTTGTTTGTTTCAATACTTATCATCCTTAATGATAGTGTGAGTTCTGAGGTGATCAACTGGAAAGGGATTTTTTTTGCAACCTTTATTTTTGTCATTTTGAGTGAGGGTATTTTTGTATTCGATACTTTGGTCGCCAAAAGGTATCCATGGCACGAGGCACCAAAAAAGAGGGTTGTTATTCTTTTTAGTTTTGCTTTGATGTGGTTGATAATTGTGGGATATTTTGCCAATATTGTCCGTCCCTTTTTTATTCCGGATGAAGGCATAAGAAATAAGGATAATTTTGCTCTTGCCCTAACTGTATTGGTTTTGTTTCTAACGCTGTATGTTTCAGCTCTCATTTCAACCAATTATCATAAATCTTTACAGTTTTTTATTTTGGAGAATGAGAAGCTTCGAAGAGAGAAGATACGAATGGATTATTTTGCATTGCAAGATCAGCTAAATCCCCATTTTTTATTTAATAATTTGAGTACATTGATGGCCATCATTCCAGAAGATCCGGGTAAAGCGCTGAGATTTACTGAAAATTTTACCGATGTGTATAGATATGTGTTGAGGAGTTCAAAGGTCAAACTTATTACATTGGAGGAGGAATTGAGTTTTATTAAGTCTTATCTCAATCTGCATAAAGAGCGGATTGGAGAAGGCCTAAATTATAAATTTGAGATTAACGATGAGGTGTTGACCAAAAAATTACCCCCCTTAAGTCTTCAATACCTGATTGAAAACGCTATTAAACACAATATGGCTACCAAGGAGCAGCCTTTATCCATTTTTATTTCCGTTAAGGAAAAAAATTTGAGTGTTTCAAACAATTTTAATCCTAAGGTGTCTACCTATTCTACCCATACTGGCTTGGAGAATTTGAGGAAAAGATATAAATATTTGGGGCTGGGTGGTGATGTGAAAATTGTGAATACTGATGATATTTATAAGGTTACCATTCCTCTGATAGATAAAAAGGATGAATATGAATTTCAAGATATTGATCGTTGAGGATGAGCCGCTGCTATCGGCCTCTTTACGAAAGAAGATAGAAATATTGAAACCGGAATACGAGATTGTCGGTGAGTTGCGAACGGTTGCCGATACCGTGAGTTGGATAAATACTCATCCCGAGCCGGCATTGATTTTTATGGATATTCAGCTGGCTGACGGGATTTGTTTTTCCATCTTTGAGCAGGTGGAAATTGTTAACAAAGGTATCATTTTTACCACTGCATATGATGAATATGCCTTGGAAGCATTTGATGTTAATAGTATTGCATATCTTCTAAAACCAATAAAAACAGAGGATCTGAAAGGGGTTTTTGAGAAGATAAACAAAATTGTCAATGCTATAAAACCCTTTAATAGAACACTGGAGATTGATTATCGGAAGTTGGCATCGCAGGTAACCCAATTGCAAAATCAATACAGGAAACGCATAATGGTATCTCGTGCCGATGGATTTATGCAGGTTCCGGTAGAGGAGGTTGCTTTTTTTTCTATTGAGGGAAAAGTAACGGTCGCCACTACTTTTAAGCAGAAAGAACATATTCTGGATTCCACTTTAAGTGAATTGGAGGAAGAATTAAATCCTGAAATGTTTTTTAGAGTTAATCGCCAGTTTATCCTAAACATTAATGCTATCTATAAAGTTGAGAATTATTTTGGCAGTAAGTTGATCATTAAGTTGTTGCCTAATCTGAATCCTTCAGCGAGGATCATTGTTAGTCGTAATAAAGCCGGTGGGGTGAAGAAGTGGTTGGACAGGTAGGGCTACTAAAACATCAGGCCCCGTAGGATATTAATTCGTTTGCTTAATTGGAAAATAGATTTTTAGATTGATTGTTGATTTTCTGGTTAAACTGATTGATAATTAGGTGTTAATGTTTTTTTTGATCTGATATCCAACCCTCTAATAATTTTTTTTATCCTCGTGAGAATTGGAAGTATGGTGTAAATTAGAAAGAGAATGGCGTAGGATGTTTGGCTATGTGTGTTAACGCGACCGGACACTAAAAACTATGCACTTAATATTTTACCATTAATTATGGAGTGAAAAGGTAGCAGTGGAGTGTTGATGCGATAGAAAATGGTTAGATACACAGGTTATTAGATATTATGATTAATAAATGGAATATCAAGATAGCAGAGCCATAAAGTCAAGTCCCAAAATTAAATTCCGGAAATAGAATAATACAACTTCCATTTTGAATGCTTCATTAAAACGTCCACCATCCTGATGAATCTTAGGGTAGAGTCGCTGCTAGGCGTTAGAATGACTTATCTTTGAAATTAGTCGTTTCAGAGGGGTTTTTATGTGGTTCGATGAAATTGTATTGCCGTTTAAGAACAGTTCCCGTACATTTGAACTTTTGTGTAACAATTATTTATTTAACTTTTTGTTTTTATTTGTTGAAGTAATTATTTTAGGATACGTATGTAAGGGGCGATTTTATTTTCTTGGGTGGATTTTTGGTGGATCAGTTGAATTTAGTGAATCATAAGAAAATATGTTGGATCTGTATTTGAGAATAGAATTAAATATAACTAGGTGTAAAGAATAGGGTAATCGGGATGTCGGGTGGGGCCGTGCAGGTATAGGTAAACTTTGTAAACAGGAATGATGGTAAAGCTTATTTATGGATTTATATTAGCCTACTTTGTATTGGGAGGAATCGGATTTTATTTTATTAACAGAAAGAGGGAGGCTGCGATAGCCAGAAAGAGCTATACAAAATTTTTTGTCTATTTCATCATTATCAATATTCTGTTTTTCAGTATTACGCTTCAATCGGTTGTTTTCAAATATTTAGTCTATCTCATTATTGGAGGCGGTTTTGCCGAGATGTATGGTTTGTATCATAAGTCCGGCCATCGACATAATGGTTTCTTTATTCTTTCGTTGGTGGTCTATTCACTATTGTCAGTGGGGTTAAATGTTTTTAGTGAAAAAGATAAAGGCTTGTTGCTGTTTGTCTTTTTGGTGGTGTCCATCTTTGATAGTTTTAGTCAAATTACAGGGCAATTGTGGGGACGGCGAAAATTGGTTCCGTCAATAAGTCCCAATAAAACCTATGGCGGGTTAATTGGAGGAATGGCTGTGACTGTATTGAGTGCAGCATTATTGCAAGGGTTGTATCCTTTTTCGGGAACGGAGTTCATTACAGTTACATTGGGTACTATATTTTTTGCCTTCGCAGGAGATTTGGGCGCATCGTATTATAAGCGGGTCTACCAAGTAAAAGATTTTAGTCGTTTAATCCCGGGACATGGAGGAATCCTGGATCGTTTTGATAGTTTAATAACCGGGGGAGCGTGGGTTGGAGTTTGTGCCCTCGTATTTGGTTTTTAAAGGAAAATAGAGATATTTTAAAATTGTTATGGATAATATAATTTTTATCGCCATTGTCTATCTCATCGGGATAAGTGTTTTACTAGCCTTTAATGAACTTAACTATCGTCGTTTGAATGTAAAGGGGGAGATAACCAGAAAATTTGCTCATTTCTCGGCGACCCTTGCAACGCTTCCTTTTCCCTATGTCTTTTCTTCGCACTGGTATGTGTTTGTTTTGGCCATGCTGTTTTTTGTGGTGTTGGCGGTTACCCAAAAGAGTCGGCAATTGAAATCCATCCATGATATCAGTCGCAAGTCGATGGGGAGTTATCTTCTGCCTTTGTCGATATATGTTACGTTTTTGATATCCAATGTTTTGGGGGATAAGTTTTTATATATTCTTCCAATGCTGATATTGGCCATATGTGATCCAATGGCTGCGATATTAGGTATTAATATTAAAAAGTATAACGGAAGAATAAAAATCGGGACACGCAAGTTGCAAAAAACCTGGCTGGGGACAATATCGTTTTTTGTTACCGGGGCGATAATAGCAATGATAGCACTATATTTTCATTTGGAAGTATTTAACTTAAAGACATTCTGGCTCTCTTTGGTGGTGGCTTTTGTGGGAATGTTGGCGGAGTTAATCAGCTGGCGCGGATCTGACAATTTATCTATACCACTGAGTGTGATTGCAGTGTTGTTACTTTTTCTCTAATCAAAAAAATAGGAATTATGAAGAGAATAATTGTTAACGGTGCCAATGGATATGTGGCGTCTCATTTTGTAAATGAACTGTTGAGTCAGGGCTATGAAGTAATTGCTCTTGTGAGGGGAAATGGATCGTTATCTTCCGGAGAACGAGTAGAGCAGGCACTGATTCAAATTAATAATGGGAAGCTGCAACTTAATGGCAACTTGTCAGTTTACAATTATTCCCTGGTGGAAAAAGATTTTTCGCTTACTCATGAGTGCTTACGTGATATTTTCAGTCAAGAAGTTGATTATTTTCATTTCGCAGCAAGTCTGAAATATGATGAAAAATCAAAAGAAGAAATTCTTTCGACGAATGTGCAGGGACTGGAAAATTCGGTAGCTGTTTTTAAGGAATATGCTACTGATGCTTCTCGTTTCTTTTTTGTGGGAACCGCCTATTCTTGTGGTAAAATAAATGAAGTGTTTGAGGAGAAGTTTTACCCTGATAGGGATGTGTCCTCATTTCGAAACTATTATGAATGGTCAAAGCGGCTGGCGGAAAATGTTCTTCAAAAACACATTGAGCGAGACCAATTACGAGGTTACGTTATTCGATTATCACAGGTGGCAGGCAATAATGTGACGGGTGAAACACGCACCGATTATGGGATCTTCGATTTTGCTAAAAGAGTTCACCGACTGGCAAAGGGATATCCCGGGCGAATCATCAGGGCAAAAGTTGCGCCTGAGGGAACGCAAAATCTCATCCCTATAAACACCGTGGTTGATTATCTATTGCAGACGGTTCAACGAAAAGATATCCCGGTCATTATGAATTTTGTGGCAAAAAAGCCGGTGAAAAACAGGTATCTTATAAGTAGTCTGAACAAACTTATTCCTTTAACTATTATTCCGGATCCGGGATTGGAACATTCGGACATGAACTCGCTGGAACGTCTGATGGCTGTTGGGATGTCTTTTACCGGAAGCTATAGTAATCTGGATATTAGGTTCGATACATCCAAACGAGATGAAGTAATTGTCCGGGGAGAAGACAACATGGATGAACTGACGGTGTATAAAATGTTGTCGTGGTTTATAGAGAATGTTTGCGAAAAAAGTGAAAAGAAAGAATCAGTATTGATTGGGAAATAATATAGGCGATTAGGCAGATAGATCATTAGAGAGATTAAGGAGACCAAAATCTACATCGTAATAAACTCTAAACTTCTAATGTCTTAAATAAATTTCATTGGACCAATAACTTAAATAAATTTTATACGAATGAAACAACTGACAATTAATGGAGAAAAGGTATTAAATGTTCCCAATTTATTGAGTTTGTATCGGTTGCTGGTTTTTCCGGTTATTCTGTATATGGCGCTATCGGGCCGGGAAGAGAGTTTTGTAATACTATTGTGCATCAGTCTTGTGAGTGATATCTTAGACGGGAATATTGCCAGATTTTTCAATTTACAAACCCATTTTGGTGCAGCGCTGGATAATTTGGCAGATATAGTAACCTATGCTATGGCTCTGCTTGGCCTTTTTTTATTTAAATGGTCGGACATTGAGCCACATGCTTGGATTCTATACTTGTTTTTGAGTGTTTTTGTATTGAGTTATATTGTGTCTTTTGTTCGTTTCGGAAAGATTCCGGGGCTTCATTTATATTCAGCGGTATCGGCCGGATATCTTCAGGGGGTTTTCTTTTTTGTGTTATTTGTATTTGGCTTTTACCCTTGGTTTTACTACTTGGCAGTAGGATGGGGTGCCATTGCTTATATTGAAAAGATTTTTGTATTACTGAATTTGGATGATATAAGAATTGGCGTAAAAGGACTATACTGGTTGCTTAAGGCGAAGCGGGAAAGTTGAAAGGGGTTTATGTTTCACAGAATATTATTAGTGGTTGTGTTGTTGGTGATGGTCATTTTTGACGGGGCATCACAGCGCGTGTCGGGAGTGGTAAAAGATGCAGAGAGTGGAGCACCTGTTCCTTTTGTCAATGTGTTGGTAAAGGGTACGTTACAAGGTGTTACTACCGATTTGGATGGACGTTTCACTCTTGAGTCTCCCGGTGGAGATACTTTGGTTTTTTCATCTGTGGGGTATTATCCCGGAGAAGAGGGGATTCGCAGAAATTCCGTACAACAACTGACAATATTCTTGAAACCGAATGTGGAGATGCTGGGGGAGGTGACTGTGAAGCCCGAAATTGAAAGAGCGGTGGTTTTGTTCCATAAAATACAGGAACACAAATCTGATAATCGTAGGCAACTGATAAATATGGGTAGCTACAAGACTTTATCGGTTACAAACGTTTACGTGGCAATAGATACCGCTTCAAATGTTTCCCGGCTGATTGATGATTTTAAAAAGGTAACGATTGAGTCGGACAACCAACAGCTTCGATTTTCCCCGGTTTATTTGTCGGAAACCGCCAAAGAGGTATCTGGCGATAGTACTCACATTCTGTATTCTGCAAAGGATGGAATTTTTCCACGGATTAACCAAGCCATAGAGACTTATGTGTTGCGAAATGTAGTGGTTGATTTGGATTTCTACGATGAGCAAATTAATATTTTGGATCGATCCTTTCTATCGCCTATTGGAAAGAATGCCCTGTCGCGTTATAATCTCTATTTGAACGACAGTAGTATGGTTGATGGAACGAAATATTTTCATTTTTCCTTTGCGCCAAAAAATAGATATGATCAGCTTTTTGCCGGAAATTTTAAGATCGAAAATGGAAGCTTTGCCTTGACAGAAATAGAGGTCAATGTTCCGCGAGAGGCCAACTTGAACTTTGTGAAAGGTTTTAGGGGGAGAGTAAAATATCAGAAGTTTCCGGAAAGGGGGTGGTTTTATGATGAGCAGGATGTGAGAATTAATTTGGCATTGAGACCGGAAAGCGATTCCGTTTCCATTTATAGTTCGGAACGGGTGGAGGATGTGGCCGGTGGCAACTGGATTGTTAATCAATTAACGCAATATTCCATTTCGGAGCGGCTGGATTATGTAAAAGCTGAAAACTGGGGAAAGCAACCCGAGTTTGTTGGAAGTGGTATCAGAGAAGATGATTATTATAGGGTTGAGATGTTGAAACAACAAAAGATTGTTAAAGGGGTGGATGCCATCGGGGGTCTGGCATTAACAGGATATGTCAATGCCGGGAAAATAGACCTTGGGCCAGTCTTCGATATCTACAGCTCCAATGCTATTGAAGGTCATCGATTTACCCTTCCGTTGAGGACCAGTGAGCAAATGTCGAAACATTTTTCAATTGGAGGATTTGCAGGAATGGGGACCCGAAGCCGGGAACTTAAGTATGGAGGGAATGTTATTTGGCAGCCGGGAGAAACTGATAAGTATATTTTTCGGGTTAATTATTCCAATGATTATTCATTGATTTCGCACGACAAATTTTATCGTTTTATTAAGAATAATCCGAATAATAAGGGCAATGGGAATTTTATTGCAGCCATTACCACCCGCGAAAAAAATCCTTATTTGAAAGAAGAGCAAAGCATTGATTTTAGGGTTGAATTCAACGCGAATGATGATTTTCAGCTTGAATTTTCACCCTACTATCTTTACAGCCAATCAACCCCGGAGGTGCGTTTCTACAGGGGAGGTGATGAGTATCAATCTTATGAAAACTATGGGGTGTTGCTGAACCTTAGAATTGTATCGGGGCAACATTTCGATAAATTTTACTTCGATCGGATTTATTATGTGGATCCCATCCCTGTAATCAATTTGAGTTGGGATGTTGGACAAATCAGACTTCCCGGACGAGAGGGCCATAAAATGGGACTGTACTCACACATAAATGGGGCTGTCAAAGGGCGAATCAATATGGGACAAATATTTATGCACTACATGGTGAATGCGGGATTTTTATTTGGTGATGCCCCCTACGATTTGCTGGACCAGCCGGTGGGGTCCATGTCGTTGGGCTATGCCAAATATCGGTTTAATTTATTGCATCATGCCTCTTTTGCTCATAATTTATATACCAACACTCATTTTCATTTTAATGGAGGTGGGGTATTGTTGAACAGAGTTCCTTTAATAAAACGTTTAAAATTAAGAGAGATCGTTTCTTTTAAGGGGCATTACGGAACCATGACAGAGGATTATAAAGGTGTTTTTGATCTTCCGAATTATTATAATACTTCAGATTCGGAAGTTCCTTATGCCGAGATCGGTGTGGGATTGACCAATATCTTCAAAATATTGCGCATTGAATATGTTCGTCTTCTTGGAAATTATTATCTTAATGAGGGATTTACCGACAAGGACGGGATTCGTATTCGGGCGGAAATGAGTTTTTAATCGAATGAAATGAGCATGACAATGTGAGAATGTCCCAACAAGAACATGTATAAACTAATGGTCATGGGAGTTCCATCCAACCAATAACTTAACTATAATATATACGGATGAAACGAGCATGCTCAAAGCCAGGTGCGTTCTTCCGATACTTTGGGAAACAAAAAATCAGATAAATTTTATTGGAATGCAAACTCTGAAAGATAAAAAAATATGGATCACGGGTGCCTCATCAGGGATCGGTGAGGCATTATCTCTTGAGCTTGCCCGTGCAGGAGCTCATTTGGTATTGTTATCGCGCAACCTGGAAAAACTGGAAAAAGTAAAAGAGGCCTGTTTGAAACACACTTCTTTTTGTTTGGTTGAGCATTTAGATCTATCCAAGTCTGAAGAGATGAGTGAGGTGGTGACAAGAATTATGGATCGGATTGGTGGAATTGATATTTTGTTCAATAATGCCGGTCAGAGTCAACGTTCTCTTGCCAAAGAGACCCCTGTGGAAATTGATCGAAAAGTAATGGAAGTCAATTTTTTCGGAGTGATAACGCTCACCAAGCTTGTTTTGCCATATATGTTACAGCAAGGTTCAGGACACATCGTTGCCATTAGTAGTATTACCGGTAAATTCGGCTTTCCGTGGCGGACAGCCTATTCGGCGGCCAAACATGCTATCCAGGGGTTCTTTGAATCGCTTCGTGCAGAATTGAAGGAGGACAATATAAAGGTTACCATCGTTTCACCGGGCCGTATAAAGACAAATATCTCATTAAATGCCATAACCCAAGACGGCGTTTCTTATAATAAGATGGACAGTGGTCAGGCCGGTGGTATGTCGCCTAGGCAATGCGCCAAAAAAATAGTGAAAGCTGTTCGAAATGAAAGAAAGGAAGTTTTGGTAGGGAACAGGGAACTTTTAATGGTTTATATACGCCGTTTTTTACCCGGACTTTATCACCGGTTGGTCACAAAAATTAATAACTAAAACCCAGTAATATGAAAAAAAACATTTGTGGAATACAACAAGTCGGTATTGGTCTAAAAAATGCGAAAGAAGCTTGGCGTTGGTATCGTCGTGCTTTTGGTATGGATATAGGGGTTTTTGAAGATACTGCCACCGCCCGATTAATGCATCACTATACAAATGGTCAGGATTGTGAGCGCTATGCTGCCCTTGCCATGAATATGGAGGGTGGGGGGGGCTTTGAGGTATGGCAGCATACTCAGATGGCGCCTTCTGCACCTCACTTCGATGTTAGATTGGGTGATACCGGCATCTTTATTGTAAAAATGAAGTGTCGTGATTTGACAACTGCGTTTGAGCGACACAAGTCAATGGGCATAAATTTATTGAGTGATCCGATACAAAATCCAGCCGGTCAATGGCATTATTATTTGGCCGATCCTTATCACAATATCTTTGAAGTTATAGAACATGATAACTATTTCATGGCACAACAATCGGTTACCGGAGGAGTTACTGGTGTTGTTATCGGGGTATCGGATGTGGATCGTGCTCGCGAAGTATACGCCGATATATTGCAGTACGATGAGGTGAAATTTGATGAGACCGGAACGTTTGATGATTTTCAATCTTTGCCCGGTGGAGGAGAGAAATTTCGACGGGTTCTTCTTGGTCACAGCCAACCGCGTATGGGACCATTCAGTAAATTGTTGGGCCCTTCTACAATAGAACTGGTACAACCCTTAGACCGTGCGCCGAGAAAAATTTTTGAAAATCGAATTTGGGGTGAATTAGGGTTCATTCATATTTGTTTTGATATTACAGGGATGGAAGCCTTGCAAAAGGAATGCGAGTCTAAAGGTTTTTCTTTTACAGTTAATAGTGCCAATAGTTTTGATATGGGAAATGCAGCCGGACACTTTTCTTATATATCCGATCCCGACGGCACACCTATTGAATTTGTGGAAACACACAAATTGCCCATAATTGAAAAGTTGGGATGGTACATTAATCTAAAAAAACGAGATCCAAATAAATCATTGCCCGATTGGATGGTGAAAACACTTAGGTTTAGTCGGGTCAAAGATTAATTTAAACGATAAAAATACCAACTCAGATCAATTAAAAGATGTTTCATCCAAAATCTTTCTGTAGGATAGACTACTGATTATTATATTTGGATTTGAGTCATTTAAAAAGCTGAGGTGAATATACTTTGTTGATGATTAATTCTTGTATGAAGTCTATTTCCTTTTTTGCCGGAGCGGTCATTGGAGCTATTGCCTTTCACATTTCCGTTCCGGTTTTTCTAAGAATATACCATTGAGAAAAGTTGTTTGAGATCATTGACCTTATGGGATTTGAATGAAATAGTCTTATACATGTTCTTGTTTCCATTTCCCAAGCTCGGTGCCAAGGTGATTCGCTTTTCAGTCGAATCTGTCTCGTCTGCCCAATTCGTTATGTGAGCCTTTCAATTTCCCATTTCACCACATTTTAATAAGACAATATAACTACTGACTTTTATTTTTATCCTTAGTAAATAAATGTGTTAGCAAAAGAAAATCGGGATTATGGTTGATCAAAGAATAAAATACTATACAGAAGCAACTGATTTGAAAGACTTTTTGGAAAACCTACCATCCATTTTTGGGAAAGAAGGAGATGTCATAAAGCAGGATCGAAACGAAATTAAGGTTATTCCATTGGGTGACAAAGTGGTGTGCGTGAAATCTTTTAATAGAATCACTCTGTTCAATCGTTTTATGTATTCCTGGGTCCGGGCTTCAAAGGCTGAGAGGTCATATTATATCGCAAAGCTGTTATTGAAGAAAGGAATTTATACACCATTGCCATTGGGATATGTAGAGGTAAAGGGTAAATGGGGCCTTCTGGAAAAGAGCTATTATGTATCTCTCTGGCAGAATTACGACTTTCTAATGTCGGATGTTATTAAAAGGGAAGATAATGAAGCCAAAGAAATTTTGACCGAATTTTCCCGGTTTATGGCTACCAAGGTACACCCGGCAGGTATTTGGCATGGCGATCTAAGTACAGGGAATATCCTTGTTATAAAGGATCATGACAATTGTTATACTTTTTCAATGATCGATTTAAATCGTATAACTTTTAAAAAACGGATTTCACCACGTCAGGGAATTCGAAATTTGCAAAAGCTGACGAACCGACCGGTACCTTTATCAATAATGGCTGAAGCCTATGCGTTGGCATCGAAAAATGATCCGGCAAAGTTTGCTTCTTTGTTAATTATTAGTCAGATAATTTATTCCTTTTTTCGGAAACAGATTAAGCGGATACTGCATTCGTTAAAACCAAAGTATAAAGGATAGATATCAACCTTCTTGAATAAATAGGTATGTATAGGGATTAAAAAAAGAGCTGCCTGAAGTTTTTTGGCAGCTCTTTTTCGTTTTTGAGAAATTATTTTTTTTGTTTATTCATCTTTGCCCAAGTGTCTTTGAGCGAAACTGTTCGGTTAAAGACGAGGCGTTCCGGTGTAGAATCAGGATCTACACAAAAATAGCCCAATCGTTGAAACTGAAAGAAATCAAGTTCCTGAGCAGTCTTAAGTGATGGTTCTACCCTGCAATTAGAAAGGACTTTTAATGAATCAGGATTGAGAAATTCTTTAAAGTCTCTGTCTTTATGTCCTGCCGGGTCTTCGTCCAGAAACAAGCGATCATATAGTCGTACTTCGGCTGGTATGCTGTGCGAGGCACTTACCCAGTGCAAAGTTCCTTTTACTTTTCTGTTGCTTTGGGGCATACCGCTCCTGGTTTCCGGATCATAAGTACAGTAGATTTCTTCAATTTCTCCCTGTTCGTTCTTCTTGTAATCTTCACACTTTATGATATAACCATTTTTTAAACGCACTTCCCTTCCCGGGCCGAGTCGAAAAAACTTTTTGGGCGGATCTTCCATGAAATCGTTGCGTTCAATGTACAGTTCCTTGGTGAAAGGAATTTTACGCGATCCCTGGGTCTCATCTTCGGGATTATTGACAGCTTCCATCCATTCCACTTTTTCATCGGGATAATTGGTTAAAACAAGTTTAACCGGATCAAGAACGGCATTCACTCTTGGGGCCCGCTTATTCAAGTCTTCACGAATACAGTGCTCCAGTAAAGCTACGTCAATGATGTTATCCCGTTTTGCTACTCCCACTCGTTCGGCAAAGGTACGGATGGATTCCGGGGTGTACCCTCTTCTACGCAGTCCTGAAATGGTTGGCATTCTTGGATCATCCCATCCATTTACAATGCCTTTTTCAACCAATTCCAGAAGTCGACGTTTGCTCATGACCGTATAATTTAGATTGAGCCGAGCAAATTCAATCTGACGGGGACGTCTCTCCGGCTTAGGTGCGCCTTCCAGAATTTGGTCAAGGAACCATTCGTAAAGAGGTCTATGTACTTCAAATTCAAGCGTGCAGATGGAATGTGTAATACCTTCTATAAAGTCACTTTGTCCGTGTGTAAAATCGTACATTGGGTAAATACACCATTTATCGCCGGTACGATGGTGATTCTTATGAATAATGCGATACATTATGGGGTCGCGCATGTGCATGTTGGGAGAGGCCATATCAATTTTTGCTCGTAAGACCTTTTCACCTTCTTTAAATTCTCCATTTTTCATGCGCATAAAGAGGTCCAGGTTTTCTTCGACACTTCTGTTCCGGAATTTACTTTCGATACCTGGTTGTGTAGGGGTTCCTTTTTGGGCCGCTATTTCTTCGGCACTCTGATCATCGACATATGCTTTCCCTTTTTTTATGAGCATTACCGCCCACTCAAAAAGTTGATCGAAATAGTCGGATGCATAATGTTCATCCCCGTTCCACTCAAAGCCTAACCATTGAACATCTTTTTTTATAGACTCCACATATTCCACATCTTCCTTCGTGGGGTTGGTGTCATCAAAACGCAGATTACACCCACCCTTATATTTTTCAGCCAAGCCAAAATTTAGACAAATGGATTTTGCATGCCCGATATGGAGGTAGCCATTGGGCTCCGGTGGAAATCTGGTTAATACTGCTCCTCCGTTTTTTCCTTCTTGCAGGTCTTTTTCTATTTCCTGATGAATAAAATTGCCTTTGGGGGCTGGTGTAGCTCCTTCTTCAGATTTGCTCATATGCGGTAAAACTTTAACCTCGTTTAATTAAACATCGGAATAACCGATATTCCTAATCGTAAAAACACGGGAATTTTTTAAACTAAAATACAAAAATAGCGCTTTTAGGTCGTTATTAAAATAGGTAAGATGATTTTGTTGTGGTGGGAGCAGTGTGTTGAAATGCGATTCGGATTTTTGTTTTTTTAATGGGATACCATTTTTAGTCCGATAATGGATGCAATGAGTGTTGCCAGGAAAAACAATCTGGGAAAGTTAATGGGGTCTTTGAAAACCAAAATTCCCACCAGCACAGTGCCAACGGCACCGATTCCTGTCCATACGGCATAGGCTGTTCCGATAGGAATGGTTTGGGTCGCTTTGATCAGAAGGGCCATGCTTATGGATAAAGCAATGATAAATCCGGCATACCATAAAAGCATTTCTGTGCCCGTTGATTCTTTTGCTTTGCCTAGGCAGAAGGCAAAGGCTACTTCAAAAAATCCGGCAATTATCAATAATAGCCAATTCATTCTTGTTGACCGTTAATGCGTTTGTAATATAATAAAAAAAACCTCACATAGCATGTGAGGTTTTGAGGTCGGTGGCGGATTCGAACCGCCGTACGCGGTTTTGCAGACCGCTGCCTAGCCACTCGGCCAACCGACCAATTTGAGTGAAATGCTTAGCTGTTAAAATTTGCGGTGGCAAAAATAGAGATATATTTCTATTTTCCCAAAAAAGAAAAATATTTCTTTACTATCGGTTGCAATTAGTTTGGTGCTAGTGAATGGTTATTACAGGAATGGAAATGATGCCGGGAGGCAGTTCTATTCCGTCTAAATAATAATGTGTCTATTGCCGAGGATTGGTTATTAAATAGTTTCTGGGTAAGCGAATGAGTCGACTGCAGGCAAACGAATGAGTCGACTGCAGGCAAACGACCGAATCGAGATTAGGTAGAATAAATCGATTGTTTACCCCCTTCGATAAGATTTTTCATTGGCTGATTCCTGATGTTTCTAGTTTGAGGAAAATTGGCTTAAATGCCCATAGACCTTAAGATTCAAAGGTAAACAGCGAAGAGCTTACCTTTCAAGTGTAACACTCACCTTTTCCATTTGTCCTCCCATGGGTGGATTCATTTTTGATACTTTTACCCTGGCCCATAGAATTTGAGGAAAATTTCGGTACAGAGCATTTAGAATGCGAGAGGTGACATGTTCAAGCAGGTTAGAGGTTCGCTGCATTTCTATACGGACCAAATTGTAAACTTTTACATAATTAATGGCATCATCAATTTTGTCACTATTCATGGGTAACTCCATATCGGTTTTTATTGCAATATTGACGATGAATCGATTTCCTACAACATTTTCTTCCCGGAAGCATCCGTGGTATGCATAAAACTCCATTTCCTCCAGTTCAATAATGCCATTTGGGAATTGTGTATCCATATTTTTTGTGGCAAAGGTAGGAAAAGTGGCAAACAAATCATCTGTTGCCAGGATTGAATTTGTATTTGGACCTTTGCTTCATATAAATTTATGGCCGGGGTTTACCCGTGACTGATTATGATCTTGAAATTTCGAGGCCATTGTTGTTGAGTGACATTTCCACAAAACGAGCTTTTGAGTTTGGTGGCTCTTTAGACAGAGATTCCCTGATGCGAGCTGCAGCTGTTTCATCTTTGGCGGCAATAAGCAGGTAGCCTCCGCCACCTGCACCAAGTAATTTATATCCTAGGGCCAGATCCTTTATTTTCGAAATAATTGCGTCAATTTCCGGACTGGTGGTTCCTGGGTCTAGGGCCTTGTTTAATTCCCAGGAACGAAGTATCATTTTTGCCGTTTTCTCATAATCGCATTGTTGAATGGCATCGTAAGTTTCTGCAGCATGTTCCTTAATGGCATCGATGATCCTAAGACGTGAACCTTGGTTGAGAAACATTCCCCGGACAATTTCCTGTAATATGTTTTTAGCAACTCTGGTTATTCCGGTGTAATAAAGTAGCCAATTTTGTCTATAGGGGGTATTGGTGAAAAGCAGATCGGGAAGCCAGCGTATGCTAATTTGTTGTTGGGTGCCGGGAGGGGTATCCAAGAGTTTTATTCCAGGCATAATACCTCCATATTGGTCTTGCCATCCGCCTCCAGTCGTGAGCATTTGTTCCAAAACGAGGGTACGGTGGGCAATGGCAGGTTGGTCCCAGTGAAGGTCACAGAAATCGGCTAATGTACCAAGAATTGTGGCTGCTAGAATTGAACTTGTTCCCAGTCCGGAACCTTTGGGGATGGCCGCCAGAAACGAAATATCTATGCCACCTCCAAAATCTTTTAATTGTTCTTCTAAAGAATCGTATTTGACCCCGGAAAAATCGGGGTGGAAACCTGCCAGACAAAGTGCTGCACGAGGAATGGCAAAAGCAGATCCCACACAGTCTTTAAAGTTCAGGTCCTGAAATGTGGTGATGGTTTCGGTGACTCCGTTGTCGATAGAACGTAATATTATTTGAGGTGTTTGGGATAATCGAATGAATATTTGCAAGGGAGGTTGCCCGTTGAGGTCAACGGCCATGTTGAGCACTTTGCCTCCCGACTGGATGCAGTAGGGGGGGGTGTCGCTCCAACCTCCCGCCAAATCAAGGCGTGCAGGACTACGCCCCCACACGATTTGATCCGGATACACATTCAAATGGGGAATTTCTTTGCATTCAACAGTGTTGATAATGGAATTCTGAAGGAGCGAGAAAGCCATTGCTTCATCTTTTTTTTCATCCCGACCCAGATGTCTGTTTATCTCGGATCGAAGAATCAAATTTCGGAATCTGAAATCAGACGCTTCATTTGCGGGCAAAAGGCTAGGAACTTCGAGTTGGTGTTTCGCAAATTCCAATGCGATGTTGGCTAGATCAGCCTGGTAAAAGACGCTGTGCTTATAATTTTTTGCAAGTGCAAGTAGATTCTCCTTTTTTAAGCCTTCTCTTTGCTGAACTAGTCTGGAAATATTTGCTTTTTGACTGATGCCGGAGGCCGATAAACGAGGTGATGAAAGCCATTGATTTTCCAGACTGGGATTGAATACTGGTTTTTCGGATAGTATCCAATTTATAAGGCCTTCACTTAGCTTTTCGCGATGTATGAGTGGGAATAAACAGGTGTTTTGAATATCTTCATTAGGATCAAGGTTTGCTTTTTCAAAATTTAAGTGGTGATTTTGAAGCCATTCACTCAACGGGGTATCCAACCACTTTGTGTTTTTGCTTCCGGCATTTCCTGAGAATGTATCCATAATATGATATGGTCGAAAGCATAAAAGATCTTCACTAACCGGAATGATGTCCAAGCAAAAACCTGGTTTGAGGTCTAATTTCCAGTTGTTTTTTGGAATGCCGGTAATGACATGATGATGGCTTAACTTCCAAGATTCAGGAATGTTGCTGTTTTCGATCCAGATATTGTGGTGGGCCGAAGTCCACTGTACTTGAGTTTGCGCATTTTGAACAAAGAGAGAAGGATGAGGTTTTACTCTGTTGTGCCAAATGTTTCTCCTATCTTTTACGACATTTTGAATCTTTTCGGTAGAAGTAATGAGTTCTTCGCTGGTTCCAAAATGATAAAATTCGCCATTTTCAATCGGAACAATGGCGACGGAAAGTTTGCTGATGAGATCATCGTAAGCCGAGGGGGATTGTCCTAGGCATGTCCCGAAAGATCCATAAAGGTCATAGAAGGACGGGGTTTCGTTTTTAAATCTATTCTTTTCCCATTCGCATTTTTGCATTAGTATTTTTATGGCCTTGTCACTTAACAACCAAATTCCAACATCCATTAAAAAAAGATGAGACGTCGAGAGTTTTTCAATCTCTTGATGTGAAGGTTTTTGAAGCATGAAGTCGAGCTGTGCGGGATTGTTTTTAGGTGTGAAAAAAACACCGTGCCGTGCGGCCAAATGTGGGTCGACCCAAATTCCAAGACAAATAATATCTGCATTCGGAAGTTCGGCAGGAAGTTTGCTGTATTGTAATAAAATATCTCCACTTGCAATCAGTGTGTTGGTAGCGGGTGAGGATAATTCCATCATTCGCACATAAAGCGGTAGTTGAAGATCTAATAATGTTTGGTTGATTTGTTGTCCACGGCTCCATCTGAAAATAGGAATGGGTGTCATAATTTTACCCAGTGGCGCATAAGCTGGAAGTCTTCGACTTTGTCCTCCTGCATGGATGATGATTTTTTTGTTTGATTTAAGGTATTGACTAAATTCAGGAATATTTTGTTGGGAAAAATGTTGTGACAGAAGCCAGGCAGTGCCTCCCCCTGATCCCACTTTTTTACCGGAAGGATCACTCGATGCAAATACAGCATGATCGGGGGCTGAATAGATAAAGTTGAATGAAGAGACAAGATTTTCAGGAAGCGAAAGCAACAATTGCATAACAAAAGAAATTTAGCCTAGTTTGATTTACAAAGATAAAGTTGTTTTTTTAGATGCATAGCACATATTATTTTTCAATATCTTTGCGCGGATGAAAATAATTGCATTGATAAATATTTTTTTGATTGTTATTCCAGGTCTGGTATCAGGGCAGTTGCGTCAATTGAACGGTCAGAGTGTTGAAAGTGGACGGCAGAGTCCTTTTCAAACTGGTGCTTCAGCTGTGGGAAATGGAAATGCTGAACAGACGCAAGATCCGGAGAGTGGTTCTCAACAGCCTCTTATTCCGAGAGAGGTGAAAAACTGGCGTTTGGTGGATGACTACAGCCGTTCCGATACGATAGCTGTCGATACATTGTCTACAGGGTTTCAGATTTACAATCCTATCGATCAACGGTCGATAGTTAATGTAACAACGGGGAACATGGGAGCACCGGCCAAATCCATGTTGGTTGAAGGTATTCCAGTGTACCATACATTTCTTTTTTCTCGCAACCTTGATTATTGGCTCACCAAACCGGAAGAATGGGTCTATTTCAATACTAGGACACCTTATACGAATCTCTATTATCAATACAATGGCCCCAAAAGAAGAAGTGAAGAACATGTAGGCGTACTTTTTACACAAAATGTTAATAAACGATGGAATCTTGGGTTTAATTATCGGTTGATATCATCAGTGGGAAAGTACCAATCTCAGACCGTTGAAAATCGTTTGTTCCGGTTTTTCTCATCTTATTCAGGCGTGAAGTATTCTATTCACGGTTCGTTTTTTTATGGCAAAACTGATCAGTTTGAAAACGGAGGATTAATAGATGATGATGCGATCTTTAACCCAAGTGTTTATGATTATGGGCAGCCAGAAAATATTCCGGTTAATTTTATGGATGCAACATCCCGTATTGATAATTACAAAGTCTTTGTAAATCAGAAATTGAGTATTGGAGAGGTAATGGTTGCTGGCAAAGATTCAGTTAGAGATGCTGCACCACTGGCGACATTGGGGCATACCTTTGAATTAGACCGGTATAGACGCACCTATCATATTGATGACTTATCAGATATGGGAGCAGATCCTGAGAGTGGTGAGGGATTCTATCAGAATAAATTGATTGACGATGCACAAACCAGAGATTCTGTCTATTTTACTACGATAAGAAATATTTTGCAACTGCAATTTAATGAAGAGGCCAATCCCTTTTTGCATTTTGGGATGCGAGTGTTTTTAGTTAATGAATCAGAAAATTTAAAATGGCCTGCACCTTCCGAAATTGAGGAGGAGAGTGATGAAGTGATTTATTCGATGGAGAGTGAACATCTAACAGCATCGGCATTTGGCGGTCAGCTGTTTAAGAATCAGGGGCAAAACTTTTTTTACGATGCAGGGTTAAAAGTTTGGTTTCAGGGGTATAAAGCAGGTGATAGTGAAATTACCGGTGGCTTTGACAGTCGCTTTCGGATAGGTAAAGATACGGCCGGTTTATTTGCGCGAGGAGGTATTTTCTTGTCTTCCCCTGATTTTTTTACCGAGCATTATTACTCCAATCATTTTGAATGGGAAAATAATTTTGATCCGGAAAAAACAGTTAAATTAAGAGGTGGAATAAATATTCCCACCCGTCGTTTACAGTTAACCGGGGAGGTCCGTCTGGTAAATGACTATATCTTTTGGAACGAGGAGGCAATGCCAGAACAGACCAACGAAGTTTTAAATTTGGTTGAGATAAAGATCAAAAAGCATTTTGAGTTATGGAATTTTCACAGCAGAAATGAAATCGCCTATCAGTCCACGACCAATGATATGGTGGTTCCATTGCCTGACTTTGCAGTTTATAGTTCCAATTATTATGAAAATACTTTATTTGGTGTTCTCTTCTTTCAGCTAGGTTTTGACCTTCGTTATCATACCGCCTATTATGCTCCAGATTATATGCCGGCCACCGGACAATTTTTTATTCAAAGAGACCGTAAAGTAGGAAACTATCCTCTTATTGACCCGTTTGCCAATTTTCACCTGAAACGAGCCAATATTTTTGTGAAGTATAGTCACATTAATCAAGGATGGCCAAATAATGATTATTTTCATACAATCGGCTATCCTATCAACCCAGGAGGGCTCCGTTTCGGGGTTTCGTGGAATTTCTATGATTAAATATTGATATTGCCTGTCAATCAATAAAATGATATCTTTACCATAAATACGGGGCCTTCTAAGTGTCAAATTGACATTTAGGCACAAAAATTGACGAGGCTCCGATAAAAAAAATTTATGAATAAGATTTCTACTCTATTTTTAGGGGTTTTGTTTTTATTTTTTTCTGGTTGTTTCACCCAAAAACAGGGGACTGGTGATGAGCCAGATGTCCCTATGGTAAAGCGAGACCTTGATGAGATTCGGGCGGAAGGGTTGGTGAGGGTGGTAACAAATTATAATTCAACTAATTATTTTGTTTATAAGGGGACCCCAATGGGTTACCAGCTTGAACTTCTTCAGGAGTTTGCCAATTATACTGGTCTAAAGTTAGATATTTCAGTTAATAATGATTTAAGTACCAACTTTTCTGATTTACGGTCGGGGAGGGTAGACATTATTGCCAGCAATCTGGCTGCTTTTCTAAAGAGGTTTGAAGGAGTTTCGTTCGCCGAGCCGCATAGTTATAGCAGACAAGTTCTCGTTCAACAACGATACGTAAATGGGGAAAAAGGAGAATCTGCTATTGAAAATAAGACGCTGATTAGAAATCAGTTGGACTTGGCAGGGAAAACGATCTATGTTCAAAAGGGCTCCGCCTATGTTGATCGGTTGAAGAATCTGTCGCAGGAAATTGGTGACAGTATTAATATTGTTGAAATTGCCGATTATGAAGTGGAACAGCTCATTGGTCTGGTAGCGCAAGGAGAAATTGAATATACCGTTTGTGATGAGAATTTGGCCAGAGTCAACCTAAACTATTATCCAAATCTTGATGTGGAGACCCCAATTAGTTTCCCACAGAAAATGTCTTGGGCGGTTCGTAGTAATTCCGCTGATTTACTAAGTATCATTAATAATTGGTTGATAGGATTTAAGAAGACAAGTCGTTATGCGCATATTTATAGAAAATATTATCTGAATAAAAGATCGATGCATTTGTTGGATGAAGGTTTCCATTCAATAAAAGGGGGAAGGGTTTCAGATTATGATCCGATTATAAAGGAAGAAAGTAGAAAATTCGATTGGGATTGGAGATTAATCGCTTCCATTATCTATCAGGAATCTCGCTTTTTGCCAAATGCCGAGAGTTGGGCCGGTGCCCGGGGATTGATGCAATTGATGCCTGAAACCGCCGATTATTTCGGTGTTTCAAATATTGAAAATCCTCGAGAAAATATTAGGGGTGGTGTTGAATTTTTGCGGTGGTTGGATGAGCGATTGAAAAATAGGGTCCCGGATCCTCAAGAAAGAATCAAGTTTGTTTTAGCATCATATAATGTGGGAATTGGACATGTTTTTGATGCGATGAAATTGGCAGAAAAATATGGGAAAGATCCACAGAAATGGGAGGATAATGTGGACTTTTATGTGCTTCATAAATCAGAACCAAAGTATTTTAATGATCCTGTTGTGAAATATGGTTATTGCAGAGGTGAAGAGCCTTATCATTATGTAACAGAAATTTTGGAGCGATATGATCATTATAAAAATGTAATGCAGTAAACGCCATTAGAGGGTTTTTATCATTTCGAGCATTTCACTTAGGATCATGGCCGTAGCGCCCCATATTTTTTTATCTCCTGCACTATAATAAGGTGCCATAAAGAGTGAGCCTGCTCTTTGGTAGGAAAAAGTTTTGATGCTGCTGTTTTTCATTAATTCATCCAATGATACCTCAATGATTTCGTCTACTTCAACCGGATCAGGAGAAAAATGTGGGGTTGAATTAACCCAGCCCACAAAAGGATACACCTTATAGTTGCTGTGAGGGATATAGATCGGCGTTAGGGAACCTATGATATTTACCAATTCTGGTTCGATCCCGATTTCTTCATGTGTTTCGCGAAGCGCTGTTTGTAGATGGTTTTTATCGCCTGATTCTTCTTTTCCCCCCGGAAAGCTGATTTGACCACTGTGAAAACCATTGTAAACCGGTCGTTGGATAAATGGAAGATGCCAAGTATCATGCTTAGGATATAACAATAGAAGAACGCTGCTTGCTTTTGTATTGGAGTCGGAAAGCGTTTGCATTTCCACTTGACGAGATGTAGGGGCCATCAACTCCTGCGCTTCTTTGCCGGGCAATGGCCCCTTGAAAAGTTTTATTAGTTTATTGATATCTATCATGACTTGGCTTACATCCCTAAAACCCGGATGGCTTGTTTTATACGTTTTGTGACCTCTTCTTTGCCAAGAATTTCTATTATTGTAAAAAGATCAGGTCCAAAACTTCCACCCACTAGAGCCAGCCTTAAACTATTCATTACCCCACCGAAATTAATTTGTTTTTCCTGAATTAATTGGGATACTTTTTCTTTTAATAAAGCGGCATCCCATGAGCCATCATAGTTGTCAAACATTTCTGCTAGGGTCTGAAGGAAAGCCGGTATCTCTCCTTTCCAACGTTTTTTTGCGACTTTAGGGTCGTAATCCTGAGGAGCAGAAAAGAAAAATGCAGTTTGATCCCAAAGTTCATGAACAAAACTAACCCTTTCTTTTACCAATCCTATAATACGTTCTAATTCATTCTCCGGGGGTGGAACAATCTCTTTTCCCCTTAAGATCGGGGTGAAAAGTTTGACCAGTTCTTTATCTGTTTTATGGATGAGGTATTGGTGGTTAAACCACTTTGTTTTTTCAGGATCGAAACGAGCACCTGACTTGTTTACCCGATCAATGGAGAAGGCGCTAATAAGTTGGTCATGCGTAAAAATTTCCTGTTCGGTTCCCGGGTTCCACCCTAAAAAGGCCAGCATATTGAGAAATGCTTCAGGGAAGTATCCGGATTCACGATATCCAGAAGAAACTTCTCCTGTTTCCGGATCGGTCCATTGGAGAGGAAAAACCGGAAAGCCGAGCTTGTCACCATCTCGTTTACTTAATTTTCCTTTACCTTGGGGTTTCAAAATAAGTGGTAGGTGTGCAAACACTGGCTTTTTCCATCCAAAGGCACGGTAAAGAAGAACATGAAGGGGTAATGAAGGTAACCATTCTTCCCCTCTGATAACATGAGTGATTTCCATTAGATGATCGTCAACCACATTTGCAAGATGATAGGTGGGCATTCCATCTGCTTTGAAAAGTACCTTGTCATCTAGCTCTGAAGTTCGAAATGATACTTTTCCCCGGATCATGTCTTCATCTTCCACCACACATGCCTCGTCCGGCATCTTGAACCGGATAACGAATGGAATGTCATCGGTTAACATTTTCTTAAATTCACTTTCAGGCAATGAAAGTGAATTTTTCATAGAGAGTCGAGTTTTAGCATCATAGGAAAAAGTTTGGCCCCTAGATTCTGCCTCTTTTCTAGCTGTATTCAGCTCTTCTGCGGAATCGAATGCGTAATAAGCATTTCCGGATTGGATCAGCTGGTCTGCAAATGCTTTGTATATGCTCTTTCTCTCACTCTGTCTGTAAGGTCCAAAATCACCGCCTTGAACAGGCCCTTCGTCAAAATCTAGTCCACACCACTTTAATGCATTAATGATGTAGTCTTCTGCCCCTTTTACATATCTTGTTTGATCTGTATCTTCAATGCGAAGAATAAATGTTCCTTGGTTTTTCCGTGCAAAGAGATAGTTGAACAATGCTGTTCTTACTCCACCCATGTGCAAAGGCCCAGTAGGACTGGGCGCAAAGCGAACACGGATCATATTCGATGAGTTCATATTAATTGTTTTCAGAATAAATCTCTGCAAAGATAGAAAACAACATGCGTTTTATCGAATAAAAAGAATTAAAACCAAGTCATCCACATTTGGAAGAACCGCAGCTTTTACAAATCAGACATCCTTCTTGGTATATCAATTCATCCGAACCACAATTTTCACAATGTCCTTTTTTTGCAACGGTTCCATTGGGGACGTATTTTTTCAGGGCTCTTTCCACCCCGTTTTTCCAATTGTTAATATTTTCATTGTCGAGCTGAAGTCCTTGTACCAAATGCAAGACATCTTCTATGGGCATACCATGTCTCAATACCCCGGAAATAAGCTTGGCATAGTTCCAGTATTCCTTGTTAAATTTAAATGAAAGCCCTTCGATGGTGGTTTTATATCCTCGCTTGTTAACATACTGAAAGTCGTAACGTGAGGTTCCGTCACTTTCGCGACTCTTAATGATAAAACCTTTTTGTACCGATTTTGGCAAAAGAATACCATCTTCGTCGTCGGCCAACCCTGTAAAAATTTCGTAAGGTTTTCCGTCGATCAGCCCCACAAACGCGATCCACTTTTCTTTGTTATTCTGGAAACGCACCACATCTGCAATCAATACATCTGGTCTTTTTTTGGGGAATTTGGAAGATGCCTCTTCTTCTTTTTTCTTATTCGAATTGTTTAACAATACACCGGCGCGGGAGCCGTCACGGTATACGGTAACACCTTTGCAACCACTTTTCCAGGCTTCAATGTAAAGCTTACCGACCAGTTCTTCGGTGGCGGAAGAAGGAAGATTGATGGTTACACTGATTGAATGATCCACCCATTTTTGAATTTTCCCTTGCATCCTTACTTTACTCAACCAGTCCACATCGTTGGACGTAGCTTTGTTGTATGGTGATTTCTCAATTAACTGATCAATCTCTTCTTGTGTGTATTTTTTTGTTGTGTCAATGTTGTTGGCCTTCATCCAGTTAACAAATTTGTGGTGGAAGACGATGTATTCCTCCCAGCTGTCGCCAACTTCATCAACGAAATCAACCCGGACATCTGGATCGTTGGGGTTTACTTTGCGGCGACGCTTGTAAACCGGTAGAAATACAGGTTCTATGCCACTTGTTGTCTGGGTCATCAAACTGGTTGTTCCCGTTGGTGCTATGGTTAAAAGGGCAATATTTCGCCGACCGTGTTTTTTCATCTTCTTATACATTTCCGGATCGGCTTCGGCAAGTCTCTGGATGAAGGGGTTATTTTTTTCTTTTTCGCTGTTGTAGATCGGGAAGGCACCACGTTCCATGGCCAGGTCAACAGACGAAGAGTAGGTGGCTAGTGCAAGGCTTTTATGCACTTCAATCGCAAAATCAATAGCGATATCGCTGCCATAACGAAGGTTAAGCGCCGCCAGCATATCTCCTTCCCCGGTAATTCCAATCCCGGTACGACGTCCTTCTTCCGCTTTTTTTCTTATGTTGAGCCACAGATTCTTCTCTACTCGTTTTATCTCTTTATCTTCGGGATCTGAATTGATCTTTTCGATAATGGCATCAATTTTTTCCAATTCCAGGTCGATGATATCGTCCATTATTCGCTGGGCGTAACCGGCATGTTCTTTGAATAATTCAAAGTCGAAGGAAGCGTTATCTGTAAAAGGTTCTTTTACATATGAATAGAGATTGATGGCAAGCAATCGGCAACTGTCGTATGGACAGAGGGGGATTTCACCGCATGGATTGGTGCTGACGGTGCGATATCCCATGTCAGCATAACTATCCGGTACCGATTCACGAATAATGGTATCCCAAAATAGGATTCCCGGTTCTGCCGATTTCCATGCGTTGTGAACGATTTTATTCCACAATTCACGGGCATTGATGGTTTTTACCATTTTAGGGTTGGAGCTGTCAATGGGATATTGTTGGTGATAGTCTGCGCCATTGACAACAGCATTCATGAATTCATCATCAATTTTAACGGATACGTTGGCGCCGGTGACTTTTCCTTGTTCTAGTTTTGCATCAATAAATTTTTCTGAATCTGGATGTTTAATGGAAACACTCAGCATTAAAGCGCCTCGTCGCCCATCTTGCGCGACTTCCCGGGTGGAATTGGAGAATCTTTCCATAAAAGGAACAATCCCGGTGGAGGTAAGAGCTGAGTTCTTTACAGGAGATCCTTTAGGACGGATGTGCGAAAGATCATGACCGACCCCACCTCTGCGTTTCATAAGTTGGACCTGTTCCTGATCTACCTTCATGATGCCACCATAAGAATCTGATGGTCCCTGATCACCAATTACGAAGCAGTTTGACAAAGAAGCAATCTGATAGTCATTTCCTATGCCTGCCATGGGGCCACCTTGTGGAACAATATATTTGAACCCTTTAAGAAGTTGGAAAATTTTTTCCTCAGGCATCGGGTTAGGGTATTTTTTCTCAATTCGGGCAATTTCTTTTGCCAGTCGCCTATGCATATCGTCCGGCGTCAGCTCATAGAGGTTTCCTTCAGAGTCTTTGAGGGCATATTTGTTGACCCAAACACGAGCGGCCAATTCATCACCTTGAAAATATTTCAAGGCGGCTTGAAGAGCGTCGTCATAAGAGAAAGCTTTTTTATTAAGCCCGGTAGATTTAAGGTTAACTTCTGCTTCTGTCATGATGATTTGTATATTAATATTTTAAGAATTATTAAATGTGTCAAATTTGTGATTGCAATTTATGAAAGGTTTTTGTTTGTGGCAACTATTTTTTTTGCTTGCATGAAAAGTTTTCCAATTTTTAATGGTAAAAAAATGATAATCAAGAAGTAAAAAAAATGAATTAGTTGAAAAGTTTTCCAAAAGGAAAATTTAATTTGATTTATGCTTTTTTTTGTGTCCAAAAATTGGAAATTTTAAACGTGCTGAAATCGACGGGGTAAACCATTTTGTGTAACAAAAATTAACAAAATGGCGTTTCCGGAATTTATAGAAATTCCAAAATTTGGAAGATTGAAATGTGCGTGGCAGATTATGTGATCATATGGATTAGCATGCAACGCTTTTAGAAGTATTGTCCAATTTGAATTTGTAGATCTAAATTTCTTTGAAGATGATTCGGTGCCAAAAATATTAAATAGAAGGCCCTAAGCATTTAGTGATGAAGATTCCTGTCCTTTTGAAATCGGATAGCATGACAATCGCTATGATGGTGCTGAATCGATGGAAAATGTTCGGTTTAGATTCTAGGTTCAAATTTCAACAACTGAAGATGGTGGTAATATTTCCTTTAATATGATTTCGGTTGAACCACACATTGAGTTTACATAGTTGCCGGCAGCTTTACCTGAACGTTTTTTTTGAACCGTATCGTTCCGAAATTTTTCAATTAGAGAATAAAGATCTTTAAAATTTTGAATGGGAAATCCACCAGAACAATCAATAAGGTCGCAGGCTTCTTTGAACTTGCCATATTTTGGCCCAAAGATGACCGGGATACCATAGGTGGCTGCTTCTAGGGTGTTGTGTATTCCCTTGCCGAATCCTCCACCTATATAGGCGATGTCTCCATAACGATATATGGCCGATAATAGTCCGATGGTATCGATGATGAGTACTTTTGTGTTATTGGGAATTTGCTCTCTTAAATTAGAATACCTTAAGGATGGAACATTTAGTTTTTGTTCTATTTGGTTAATGTGGCTTTGGTGAACTTCATGAGGCGCAATAATCATTTTTACAGATGACGGTGCCTCGTTGATATATTTGATTAAAAGATCTTCGTCAGGAGGCCACGTGCTTCCCGCTACAATAACGAGTGAAGCTTCTTTCGCAAATGTAGCAGCAGCAGGGACTTCTGCCGCTTTTTTTACAATAGTGGCGACTCGGTCAAAACGTGTATCCCCAACAACCTGATAATTTTTAATTCCTATTTTGTTTAGCAATCTGCCTGATTCTTCATCTTGGACAAAGAATTTACTGACAGCTTTTAGCGCTTTTCGAAACCAACCTCCGTACCATTTGAAAAACAATTGGTTTTCTCTGAATATGGATGAAATGCTGTAAATGGGTATATCCCTTTGATGAAGAGCCTTGAAAAAGCAAGGCCAAAACTCATATTTTATAAAGAGGGCACATGCGGGCTTTACTGCATTTAAAAATCTACGTGCGTTTTGGGGTGTATCAGCAGGCAGATAGGTTACCCAATGGGCCATGTCATAGTTTTTTCGTACTTCATATCCGGAAGGAGAAAAGAATGTAAGGAGAATTTTTTTGTCCGGGTGCTTTGCTCTTATGGCTTCAATGATAGGACGTCCCTGCTCAAATTCTCCTAAGGAGGCACAATGAACCCAAAAGATAGATGAATCTTGGTCTAGGTTCTGAAGTTGATTCCAAATTTCTTTTCTTCCATTTTTTAGAAGTCTGGCTTTTGCGTTGAATGGCGAAGCCAGTTTTATCAAAAAAGAAAAAATGTAGGTCCCAATGGTATAAATTGTCTGCATTCACATAAGTTTAATTCCGGGAATATAAAAAGCAATATAGAAAAAACACCACAGATCTACACTGAAAACACAGAGTTTTACATCCGTTGTCTTTGGTGAATATCTGCGGTGCTTAATTTATTGTCCTTATATGTAAATTGTAGTCATGAGGATAATTTTTGCTATCCTCTGATGGCTTTTATGCCGGGTAAATTTTTCCCCTCAAGGTATTCCAAAAGGGCTCCACCCGCTGTTGAGATATAAGATACTTCATCCGCCAGACCAAATTTATTGATGCAAGCAACGGAGTCTCCACCGCCGATCAGAGAGAAGGCACCTTTTTTTGTTCCTGCAGCGATGGCATCGGCAACAGCCCGCGATCCTTTTGCGAAATTGTCCATCTCAAAGACGCCAACCGGTCCGTTCCATAAAATGGTTTTTGAGTTTTCGATAACGTCCTGATATATTTTAATGGTTTCGGGGCCGGCATCAAGTCCCTGCCATTGGTCAGGAATCTGTTCAACAGGAATGACTTTGGTATTGGCATTATTGTCAAAATCATCTGCGGCAACAACATCTACCGGTAGATAAAGCTTGACTCCTTTTTCTTTGGCCATCTTTTCAATCTTTGTGGCAAGCTCCAAATATTCATCCTCACAGATAGAAGAACCAATATTTCCCCCACGTGCTTTAATAAAGGTATAAGTCATTCCCCCCCCTAAGATCAGGTTATCTACTTTGTCAAGGAGGTTTTCAATAATTGTGATTTTTGTAGATACTTTGGCTCCCCCCATGATTGCCGTGAATGGGCGGTCGGGTGATTTAAGCACTTTGTCGAGACTTTGAAGTTCCTGCTCGATGAGGAATCCAAACATTTTTTTGTCTGTCTCAAAGTAGTCTGCAATAACGGCCGTGGAGGCGTGTGCCCTGTGGGCAGTTCCGAAAGCATCGTTAACATAAATGTCCGCTAATGAGGCTAATTCTTTGGAAAATTCTTTTTGTTTTTCCTTCATTTCGGCTTTGGCGGCTTTCTTTTCTTCCTCTGTGGCATCTTCTGCCAATTTCGGTTTACCCTCCTCTTCCGGATGGAAACGAAGATTTTCAAGCATCAAGACCTGGCCCGGTTTCAATTCTGCAGCTTTTTTCTTTGCATCAGGGCCTACCGAGTCTTGGGCAAAGATTACCTCTACGCCTAAAAGTTCAGCTAAACGTCCTTGAACATGTTTCATGGAAAAATCCGGATTAACTTTACCTTTGGGACGCCCGAGGTGTGACATGACAACTACAGATCCGCCATCTGAGAGGATTTTTTTCAGAGTGGGTAGTGCCGCTTTAATACGGGTATCATCGGTAATTTCAAATTTTTCGTTAAAAGGGACGTTGAAGTCAACACGAACTATCACCTTTTTCCCGGAGAAATTGTAAGATTCAATTTTTGACATAGTATTTAAATTATGAGTTTCCACTTCTTTATAAGCGAAGCACAAAGATACAAAAATGAGAAAGAAATGTGAGAGAATTTTTCGGAAGATGAAAAAAGACTGGCAGTCATGCTTTCCCAACCGGGTTGATTGTATTGTCGAAAAGTAATCCGGCAGAAATTTCTGCTGTTAGAATTCTGAATTGTTGATATTCAAAGGCAAATCAAGGGGCTAAAATAGCCGGAATTCACAATTTGAGCAATTTAATTCGCTCTTTTCTTATTCACTGCTTGGATTCTGACGACTTCATATTTTTCACCTACTTTAAAAATTATTATTTTTAGGATACACCAACCATTTTACAGTCGTCTGCGGCGTCATTTTTAAATTAACAAGATCTGCATTTTGCAATAATAATAGACCGGGAGAACAACCTTTCTCTAACTTCCCAAGTTCAGGGTGATTGGTGGCAAGGGCTGCTTCTGAAGTGGTTGCTGATAGAAGCTCAGCAAGTTTTATATGATTGTTTTTAAGCAATACTTTTTTGATCTTCTCAAATAAGGGAAGAACGTTATCTGTTAACAGATCAGGAAAAATCTCCGGATGAGAGTATGGAATGCGATGCGGATAAAGTATTGGACCCTTTTTATGTGAAATTTCCAAAGCGATCTCAGTAGGATCGGAAAGCCCTAATAGAATGGTCCCTTTATTAACGTGTTCAGAGATTCGCAATTCATTTATCGTCATTTGATTGGAAGGATATTTCCACCAAATATCTATAAATGCCGGAATCAGAATGCCTGAATAGAACATTATACCGTGTTGCTCCTTAAAGGCAGTTTTGTAACTATCAACTTGGAGAATGATGCCATCTTTTGCGATCGTAATTACCGGCCATTTCGTCATATTGCCTTGTGAACAAAGCATATAATGAGCCGCGAATTTATTGTAATTCATTTTGAGGACGGGGCAATTTGTTTTTTATAATTTCAAGTTTGAGGGAATCTTCTTTTTCGCCTAGGTGTTCCAGCCTGATATTGCTGAATTCGATTGAAGAAACGGAACTCGTATCATGGTCGAACAAACAACCGTAGATCCCAATTAGTGGGAGAAGGGAATCAATATCCATTTGCAGAGTTATGGGGCTGCTTTTGAATGTTTTGGTTAGTTGAAGCGAAATGGTGTCCCCTGTTGAGTCTGCATATTGGGTGATTAAAGTGGTGCTGGTTTGTCTGGAAAGGTCTTCCTTGAGGAATTTGTATACAGCCGACAAACGAATTTGTCCGCCATAAATAGAGTCAATTTCTATATGAAAGGGAAGGCAGCTTTTTGCAGTATCCTGAGGGGTTACAGCCATTGCCCTATCGCCGATCCATAAATCTCGAATTGCAGGCAAAGAATCTTTTAGTTCTTCTTTGGCTTTGATTGCTCGATTTAAATCAGCTTCCCTTTTACTTAGTATAACGATGACTTTATCATAAACATTTTGATAATGATAGGGATGTGAAGAGTACCAGTCGCGTATTGTATCAAAAGCTTCGGCCGAAAGATTATGTTGTTCCAAAATCTTGTGGTAATATCCGGGAATATTATCCTCGGACAAGGGGACGGAGACTTCTCGCTTCGCCTGAGTAACGATACTTTCAGCAAAATACATATCTGCCAGGATTTGAGCCATTTCATTTTCATCGGGGAAATTGGAAGGAACCTTTTCTCTTGGGCTACAGGAGAGAACCATGAAGAAAATAATAGTTCCGATTAATGTATTTTGTATACTGAAGATGGTTTTCATAAAAATGTAATAGGTTTTAATGCGTTTTGGGCCAAAATTAATACATTGTCCCAATTGCCGGCAAGTATTTATTGTATGTTATTAACCTCTGAAATTCTCGTTCCTTTTGCACATAACGTTACGGACGATCGGTGTGATGATTGATAATCACTTTGGCGATTCTAGATGCGGCTTTTCCATCCCACAAAGGGGGTATATTCCCTTGTTTGGTAGTCCCCTTTATGCAATTTTTGATTATGGTAGAGGCTAAGTTCAGATCGTCACCGGTTAAATAGTTGGTTCCAATATCGATGGTGACGGGACGTTCTGTATTGTTTCGTAAGGTGATACACGGAATGCCTTGCCAGGTGGTTTCTTCTTGTATCCCTCCGCTATCTGTAATGACAAATCTTGCTGATTTTAGCAATTTTTGAAAATCGATATACCGCTGTGGGGAGATAATCATTAAATTGGAATGATTAACAGACTTAATTAACCGTTTTGAAGATAACTCTTCTAAGTTTTTTTTGGTTCGCGGATGTACTGGGAAAACAAGTTTTATGTCGTTGGAAATATCACCTAGCCATTCCATGATTTTTGAGAGTTGCTCAGGGCTATCTACATTGGATGGGCGATGCAGGGTGACCAAACCATAATTTAACGCCTTAATTCCAAGATGCTTTAATATTGTTGATGATTTTATTTGGGAGTTAATAAATGTCAAACTGTCAATCATTACATTGCCGACAAAAAAGACCTTATTTTGATCAACACCTTCTCTTTTAAGGTTTTTTAATCCTGAGTCTTCTGATACAAATAACAAATCAGAGACCGAATCGGTAACGATTCGGTTGAGTTCTTCGGGCATAGTTCGATCAAAACTTCTTAATCCTGCTTCCACGTGCGAGGTACGTATTCCTCGTTTGACAGCAACAAGAGCGCAGGCAAGTGTTGAGTTCACATCTCCGGTAACAATTACATCGTCCGGATCTTCTTTCTCCACAACCGGATCAAAGCATTCCATTATTTGCCCGGTTTGAACCGCATGGGAGCCGCCATGAATATTTAGATTGTAGTCTGGTTTTGGAAGTTGGAGATCATCAAAAAAGAACTGACTCATGGCATCATCAAAGTGTTGACCGGTATGCACAATTTTTACCTCAACGCTTTGGAATTTTGAAAACTCTCTCCACAATGGGGCGATTTTAACAAAATTGGGACGAGCACCCGCAACCAGTAGAATCTTTTGCATAATGGTAGTTTTATTTCCCATCTCCCCGGATCATGGTTCTGATGGTTTTTAGAAAGATAATAAAATCTAATTTCAATGACCAGTTATCGATATATTCCAGATCCATTTTCATCCATTCCTCAAAGGGGATGTTATTTCTTCCGGAAACCTGCCAGATGCATGTAATGCCCGGCTTCATGGAGAGACGTCTGAGTTGCCATCGCTTATATTGCTTTACCTCGGAGGGAAGAGGGGGACGAGGCCCAATAATCGACATGTCGCCGATCAAGACATTGAAAAATTGTGGCAGTTCATCCAGACTCGTTTTTCTGAGAAATCGGCCAACTCTGGTAATACGCGGATCATTAGTTATTTTGAAAACAGGACCATCCATCTCGTTTTGCTGCATTAATTTTTCTTTTAATTCTTCCGCATTACTAACCATCGTTCGGAACTTGAATAAAATAAATTTCCTGCCCCTCAATCCCACTCTTTTTTGTTTAAAAAATATAGGTCCTTTGGAATCAAGTTTGATTGCCATAGCCAGTATTACATAAATCGGAGAGAAGACAATAACGACAAACGCGGAGAACAAAATGTCAAAGGCTGCTTTTACTCTTAATTCAAGATAATTAAGTGGGGTATTGGATATTGTTAGTAGTGGAGTGGTCCCAAAGTAATGAAGGTGGGTTTTGTTGGTTAGCATATTGAAAAATGAGGAATACATCCTAAAGACGACGCCTATTTCGGAGGTCAGTTGCAACAACTCTTCCACCTCTTTTATGGAAGGGGTTTCTTTGCAATATATAATTTCATCAATGGTTTTGTTTCGCAGTAATTGTTCGATATCGGTGTTTTCGGGAAGAAATGGGGCAATGGGCCCAAATTCTTGTTCCAGCTCTTTATTTCCAATGATAGCGGTGATTCGGTAACCCCATTCTTTCATTTTAACAATCTGTCGTAAAAAAGATCGGGCGGTATGATCGCCAATGACAATTACATGGAGGGTGTTAAATCCTTTGGAACGGGTTCTTTTCATGTAAGAGTAATTAATCAATTTAAACCCAAAGGTCAAGAGTAGGTCAATTCCGCCAAATATCAATAAACGGGAGAAATCGATGGAATAAAGATCCAGAACCCAAACAAACAATATGAGGGCAGATGTTCCGACCACTGCAAGATTGAGACATCCGAAAAGAACTACGGAATAGGGACGTGAACGGTATAATTGATTAAGTCGAAGAGCTTTGGCTAAGGTATACCATAAAAAAATTAACAGAAAATGGACTATTATAGAATCCTTGTTGGTTAGCGGGTCAAGACGTTTTAATTCAATAAATACTGATAGATTATAGCTGATAATAGCAATGAGAACATCAACTAAAGCAAGAAAACTGTTGACCACTTTGGCTTTTTCTCTTAACATACTATCCCTTTTTGAAGCTCTACAAATTTAGGCTCTTTACGTTATTAATTCAATTTTCTATAACAGATAAATAGCAGTTTTAAAATGTATAACTTAATCCTCCTATTAATCCTGTCGACTGGTATATCTCACCATGGTCATAGGCCAGTGAAGCACTTATTTTGACCTGTTGCCATGATCTGGGGGTCCAGTCGAGATGAAGCATGGTATACCACTGGTCGCGGCCCCCCTTAAACCAGTAATCATCTGCTTCATCCCAAGTATATCTTCCCGGGTATTGTTCAAAATAGGTGCCGAAGTTTCGGGTCCAAGTTATTTTGGTGCTCCACATTATTTGGGGGCCTATCTGGCCTTTACTCCCCAAATGTATTGCTTTAAACCGGTCATTTTTTATTTTCACAGAGTGATGAAACGCCAGGTTCGGGTTAACAGCCATGACTTGTTGGTCTATTAGGTTGAATGGATGGCCCATTATGTAGTTATTGTATGACCATCCTGCCGGGTACATACCGTTATTCATGTAACCATCTCTTCCACCAAAATCATTGCCATGATTTACTTCTCTTTTTAAAACATCAATAATCTCTTCGTTTGTCCAGTTTTCTTTGTCAATTTTTGACAATTCAAACATTTCCTGATTCGTGAGTTTGCTGAAATGCCGAAAATATCCGTCATCGGTCATTTCAGGCGGTAGGCCTGGGTCCGGCATCCCGTTTCCGCTTTGGAAGGTGGTTTGAATCCATTCAAAGGTTACGTTTTTGAGCCAGGATATATTGGTAGGTCTCCAGTCAATACCTAGAATGTGATCGGTATTGCCCTGCCAGAAAAGACTTCCCGATCCATCGGAAAAGGGAATTTGGTAATAAAGATGAAAATTTCCTTTTGGCGTATGAAGCCAGGTGCCGAAATCATAAAGTCCCATATGGGCTCCGGCAGCATTGGTTGCCTCACCACCTCCAATTTTATCGCTTCCTTGGCCGAAAAATGTCGCCCAAAAATCAACGGGAATATTGCTGCCACTGGCTTTTTTACCACCCATCTGAGCTGAATGGTTTAGGCCGGCATAAGGCTGCCAATTGCTTATGTTAAAACGCAGATAAGCGTACTTTTCATGAAGCAGGACATCTCCTCCGTATTGTTGATTGATCAGCCATCCTTGTGATAGGCCGCCCCTAACTTCCACTAGTCCTTGGGTGAATGGAACAGGCGTATAGTCGGCTAGTTCAATAGTAACCCTTGGAACGGGACGGTAATTGTCGCCATAAAGATAGCTGCCACTGCTTTGATTGTTATGGAGGAAAACAGGATCGAAAACATGTTTTCCGGCAGTAAGTTGCCAGTTTTTCCATCGAATGTTAAAAAAAACGGTGTGCAGATAGGATTCTTTATAACCTGAAGAATAGTCACCCTCAAGGCCGGCATTAAGATTCAATCCCTCCTCATTGCTCCATTGTAACAGCGTGCTGGCTAAAACCAGAGATTGATTCTCTCCGAAATTATGCCATCGACCGCCATTTAATGCCACTAACCATAAGGGGGGTAATTCTCCATTGTGGATGAGGGTTTCGCCTGAAATTTTCCCGCTTACTGATAAAATGTTTTGAGAAAAGATGATGGTCGGAAAAAGCGAAATTATAATCCAAATAACCAGAAATCGATGTGATAGAGAAATGAGCATTGATCAAGGTTGAAAATTTTATGCAAAGGTACTCTTAATTTGCGGTATTTTCATGAAAAAGGCCATTTATTCACGTTTGAATAAATGGCCTTTTATTGTCCTATTTTTTAATTTTAAACCTACCTTCATCTATGGGAAAAGTGTGCCAAAAGAAGAATTTTGACATGGTTTTAAGGTTTTTTAAATGTTGAGTTGTGTAACAACTTAAAGACTAAGGGTGTAGGTAAAGAGTTGAGTTGGTTTTTTTTATCGGTTGTTGTTCGAAAACGTACATGTGGTGTTCGAAAGTGGAGATTCTTTGTGTTTCTTACTTTCCAATAAACATTAGATACGGAATTTTGTATTTTTCAGATTACAATTACTTTTGTTTATAGTAACAAAAGGGATTTGCCAATACTTTCAATCTGACGGGTTTAATTCTTTTATTTAAAAAGAGCTCTTTCCTTTTCAAAGTATTGTTCTAATGTGGATTGAAATAGGATAGAGGAATTTTAGAATTGGATTTTAATGTCGCAAGCATGATATTGAGTTCCTTTAACGGTATCGACTCCTCAGGGATTTGAAAATATAGAAAGGAAAAGTACGGCGAGTTTCTTAGACCAATATTTGAAATAAATATACAAAATTGAATAATAGCTTTTTGAATGAAGATCCTTTTATTAATGGTGGGAAAGACCTCTGAGCAGTGGCTTCAGGAGGGTGTTGCCCAATATTTTCAGAGACTGAAACATTACTTGCCGTTTGAAACGAAAATTCTACCGGATGTAAAAAATGCCGGAAAGCGCTCTCCCCATGCCTTGAAACAGATGGAGGGGAGAAATATCCTGAAGAATATCGATTCGTCCGATCGCTTGATTTTGCTGGATGAAAATGGTAAGCATTTTTCTTCACGGGATTTTGCCGGGATCATAGAAAAACAGATGATAAGTGGTGTACGGCGTCTGGTGTTTGTCATAGGGGGAGCTTGGGGCGTTTCTGAGGAAGTGTTTAAACGGGCCGATTTGAAAGTATCTCTGTCTCGAATGACGTTTTCGCATCAAATGGTGCGGTTGATTTTTGTAGAACAGTTGTATAGAGCCTTAACTATTTTGAATAACGAGCCTTATCATCATGATTAATTTTTTTTTTGCATGGTTATTGTTACGTCCTGATGCAATATTAGGAAAGGGGATTTGTATTTTTCGACCTGAAAATTAGAACATATGTCCGGCAAACGTTTATGGTGGATACTTTTTATTTTATTTTTTTCGGGAGCAATGGCAGGATTGTTTCTGGAGTTTTTTTTTGTGGGGAATGAAAAGTCGGATGTTGATATTCGTCAGATTGAGCAATCTGTACAAGAGCGTCAGGCTTCACTTAACAGCTTGTTGAAAAATCTTTCAGAAAAAGAGCTGGCCGATACCAGACTATTATGGGAGTTGATGGATTCTGTAGCCCAATCCGGGTATGACGTTTTGATTTTTCGCAACAACCAACTGGTGGCCTGGTCGGATCAAAGGATCCCTGTTCAGGGCCTGCATCCTGTTTTTCTGTTGCAACCATTTGTCAAACTGGAGAATGGTTACTATCTGGTTCAACAATTTCGAAATGATCCTTTTTTATTGGTAGGACTTTGCCGAATTAAACAATCTTATCCCTATCAGAATAAATATCTAAAAGATCGGTTTTTGTTGTCGTCAGGATTATCTTCTTCCGTACAGATTGTCAGACAGAAGAATCCTTTTTTTGAACCGGTATATGGTCTGGAGGGAGAATATTTATTCTCGTTGAGTAACCTCACGCGTAACAAAGGGAATGATACCATCGGGATTTATGTCTTGTTGGCATTTCTTGTTGCCGCATTTTCTTTGTGGGGCATATTGCTTATGTGGCTTCAACGGTCAAGAGGATCACGTTGGTTAAATGGTCGTTTATTGGTTGCTGGATTTGTTTACGGGGTGACCGCCTACTGGTTATTATGGCATTCCGGGATGTCCTCTTTTAGTCGACTAGATCTTTTTTCCCCCATCCATTTTGCCGCATCTAACTTTTTTTCTTCGTTGGGTGCTTTGTTGCTGTTTGCCGTTAACACGGTTCTCTTGTCTTTTTTGTTTTTCCGCTTTTTCCGGTGGCCGGGTGCTTTTAGGAAATGGGAGAAAGGGATTCGTCTGGATTTGCTGTTTTTATGTTTCTTCTTGGTTTTGCAGGGTGGAATGTTATTTCTGGTGAGACAGGTTTACCGTTTGGTGTGGCATTCGTCCGGTCCTTCTGTCTTTTTTAAGGTCATTGAAATAAATGAAATAGCCATTATTAAAATAGGTATTCTGGCATTTTTGTTTTTCTCATTCTTGTTGGTTTCAGAGAAGGTGGTGCGGCTTTTTCTGCTGAGGATGGGACGTAGCCGCCTGTGCATATTAATAGGAATTGGAACACTGATTTCTGTGGTGGGGTGGGGCGGCCTTGGGTATGGCCAAAGTGACTGGGGACTTCTTTTTTCAGCATTGATTTTTGTTGTGCTGGTTTTGGTGAAACGCGATTTTCGTTTACAACATTCTTACAATACTTTTTTGTGGCTGGTGGCTTTATTTTCTCTGTTTACGGGGACGGTCCTGATTAATTTGTCCATGGAGAAAGAGAAGTCGGACAGGGAATTGTTGGTCGAGAATTTATCTTATCAATTGTTGCGAGAGGATGATCCGGTGGCTGAAATGTATCTTCAGGATATTGAAACCCAAATGATGCGTGATGCGCCGCTACGTCAATTGTTGGCGCAAACAAATATAAACCAGGCGGCTATTCGAAATCATTTGTTGAAGTACTATTTCTATGGCTATTGGGGACGTTACGATTTGCAAATTGTGCCTTGCTGGCCGGGAGGAAATGTGGTTTTTGAGGAGACTGGAGACGTTACCAATTGTTATCAGTATTTCTTTTCGTTACTTAAGCAGGAGGGGCATTTAATTGATGGGAGTACCCATTTTTACTATTTGAACAATGACAATGGGAGGGTTTCTTTTCTCGGGTTATTTCGATTTTTTGAAGGTCACCCTTTGGAAACCACGCTTTTTATCGAATTGCAATCCAAACCCTATTTCGAAGGATTGGGATATCCTGAACTTCTTGTTAGCGAGAAAGAGCAGGAACGCTTGAAGTTGGTTGAAGATTATTCGTATGCCAAATATGTGGACGGGCGGTTGGTGAAGCGTTCGGGAGCGTATGATTATCATGGTACCATCGCACAGATGAACCTTTTAAATGAATCTAAGGTATTTGTTAAAGGGAATGGATATTCACATTTGGTTTTTCGTCCGGAGCCGAATACCGTTGTCATCTTAAGTCTAAAGGATCATACGGTTTCAGATATCTTTATCGCCTTTTCAGTGTTCTTTATTTTCTTTTTTTTATTTGGATTTTTATTGGTAGAACTTATTCAGATCCAGTCCCTATCCTTTCAGTTTAGGCTGTCGGTACAGAAGCGTATTCAGCTTTCGTTTGTGGGGTTAATGTTGTTTATCTTATTGGTGGTGGCGGTCGGAACGGTGTATTATACCGTTGGCCAGTTTAAAAATAAACATGAGGGACTGCTCAATGAGAAGGTGCAATCGGTCCTCCTTGAACTGGAGTCCAAGATAGGGCTCGAAGGCCGATTTGACAAAAACAGTAAAGATTATCTGAATTATCAGCTTCAAACGATATCTAACGTGTTTTTCTGTGATATTAATCTGTTTGGTATCGATGGCATGTTATTGGCATCATCACGTCCCGAATTGTTTGAGCAAGGCTTGGTGGGTGCTCAAATGAACCCTTCTGCCTATTATAAACTGGCCATTGAAGGTGAAAATCGCTTTTTGGAAGAGGAGTCCATTGGAGAATTGACCTATACCTCCTACTATGTGCCCTTTTACAACAGAGATGACATATTGATCGGTTACGTCAATGTCCCATACTTTGTGGCAACAAATGAATTGAAAGAGGAGGTATCTTCAGTGGTAATGACCGTCATTAATTTCTATCTTTTGTTTTCATTTATTATTATAGGAATTGCGGTATTTCTTTCCCGACAAATAACCCGACCATTGGAAGTATTACAAAACAAACTGGCAGATCTTAAAATTGATGAACACAATGAAAAGATCGACTACCATGGCCATGACGAAATTGGAAGCCTTGTGGAAGAGTATAACCGAATGGTGGACGAGCTGGCAGAAAGTGCAGCGAAACTGGCACGTACCGAGCGCGAACTGGCCTGGCGTGAGATGGCAAGGCAAATCGCACATGAAATCAAAAACCCTCTGACTCCCATGAAGCTAAATATCCAATATTTGCAAAGGGCCTGGGATGATAAGGTCCCTGATTTCGGCGTTTTCCTTAACAAGGTTTCACAAACTCTGATTGAACAAATTGAAAAGCTTTCATCCATTGCTACCGAGTTCAGCCATTTTGCTAAGATGCCTGCTGCGAAAAGGAAAAATATTGATCTGCTTGAGAAAATCACGAGCAGTGTGACCTTATTTTCAGGAGGGAACAATGTTCAGGTGTTGGTTGATTTTAACCACCTTGAAAAGGTCATTATTTATGCTGATGGGGAACAAATCCTGGGGGTGTTTAATAATTTAATTAACAATGCTGTTCAGGCAATCCCGAAAGACCGTAAAGGGATAATTAAAGTCTCTGCTTCTGTTTCGGATGGAATGGTATTGGTGAAAATTCAAGACAATGGAAAAGGTATTTCGGAGGAAGTTCGCGAAAAAATGTTTGTCCCTAACTTTACTACAAAAACCAGTGGAATGGGACTGGGTTTGGCAATTGTAAAAGGAACCATTGAAAGTATGGGTGGGGAGATATGGTTTGAAACAGAGGCAGGAAAAGGTTCCACTTTCTTCCTTCAGTTGCCGGTTGTTTCCCAGTCTTGATTTTTGATGACTCTGGTCTCGGACCATCGGTCGGCAATCCGTACTTTATACTTTATCAAATGAATAAAGTCAATAATATTTAAAATCGGAATTAGCAAGACCAAACCACGAATAACGGACTTCTCCGGCAGACCTGACATGGAGGCATAATGGGGTAAGGTGATAACCCGTAAATGAAACAGTTTCTTCCCAAAGCTCTGGCCGTTTAGGAATGAAAATGAATCTTTCCCCAATAAATAGATGAGCCCAAACAACCAACCGATTTTGGGAAAGAGTGATATCAACAGAGTTATAATAATATCTACCAACCCTGCAAGTATTCGTTCGGCCATGGGTACTTTTTCCCAAAGAAGTTTTTGTTCCTTATCCACGTTCTTTTTTTTGCAAAGATACGAAATCGAAGCAGGTAGAAAACTGTCATGGTATCCCCTATTATATTTTAGTAGTAATTATTTTACCGAATTGGCTAAGACAAACAGATGAAACGAGCATGACAATTTAGCTTGGTCTCCAAAGATTATGGATAAATCTCTGCCGGACGAGTTCCATCAAACCAATGAATTAACCTAATTTTATACCGGTGAAATGGCTCGGTGAGGACGAAGATACAGTTGAGGGTTAAGCGATATCCTCCATCTTGATAATGCCATTCAGCAAAGCATAAACGGTGAGCCCGGAAACCGTTTTAATATCTAATTTGCGAGTGATGTTTTTTCGATGAGAGATTACTGTATGGGTGCTGATATAGAGTTTGGCAGCAATCTCTTTATTGGTTAACCCCAGGGCAACATGTTTGAGTATCAACTTCTCACGGGGTGTTAGTTCCTCCGTTTCATCTTTGTCGGTTGTTTTATGTTGATAATGCTGCAAGTGATAGGATAACTTTTCTGTGAGTTTGCTTTTGGTGTCGAAGATGGAAATTTGATAGGCCGGGCTATCCTCCGGAAGCGGGGTGTTTATGATGTATATGATTCGAGCCTTGTCGTGTAATATGGAGACTAATTCTTCGTGAGAAACAGGAAATGCGACAGCAGAATTCAGCAATAGAATATCCGGACTAAATTCTTTCAAAGTTTGCATAATGGTGTCGGGATGACCGGCCGCTCTAAGCTCAGTAACACCATCGGTGTGCTCTAAAAGGCTTATTAGCCCTCGCCGAACCAGATAGGAGGTTTCTGCTATTAATACTTTTGCCATGGCTAGGTCTATTCCTGTGGAAATTTTTTGTGAAAAAGTTCTTCAAGCTTTATGACCTGAGGAATTAAAACATTTTCTTCCAATATGGTGTGATCACTTAAATCATTGCCTAACCGAAAAATTTCGATCAGAACATTGGTGAAAAGACAGTTGTCCGATGGTGGTGCCAGATATTTTAGCAAGATATTTCTTAAATCCGTCAGTTTTTCTTCAATATCACTGTGTTCCCCCAGAAAATCACGAATGGTATAACCTCTGGCCTTTTTCAGGAATGCCGGATCGGGTTGATCTTTTTCCAGATTTTCTTCCAACTGCAGAATGTAAGGAAATATGGTTTTTTCCTCCAATTCTATATGGGTTGTGAATTCATTAATGTATTCTCTGAAGAATTTCAACATTAATTGCATGTTCTGGCTGCTCGATTGATCGATGTTTTCAATCTCTACAATTTCCGATTCAATTCTGGGTATTTGATAGTCGATGTAGCACGAATGGGTACTTCTTAAGTACTTTATCAGCCATTTTACCGGATGACTCATTAAGGTTTCTCCGGGGAAATAATCCCTTTCGTGAAACCATTTGGCCAAACTCAGAAAAAAATTAAGATCAATTCCTTCCTCCCGACAAACTGTCTGGATGCTCTTGTCTTTAAAGCCAAAAGGAATTTTTAACCGTTGCAGTACGGCCAGCAATTCAAAGTCGGCTTTCACTAAATCAGACATTTTCATGTGGGGATGAATGTGCATTTCTTTTTTTCTTTTTTAGATTGAATAAAAACAAAGATATAAAAAAGGAAGACATGACCATTCTCTCGGGCTGAAAATGGTTACCATCGCTCAAAACGAGTTATTTCTTTCTGAAGAATATGTTGATCGGTACGCCACGAAAATCCCACTTTTGGCGTAATTTGTTTTCTATGAATCTTTTGTACGGTTCCTTGATGTATTGCGGCAGGTTACAGAAAAAGGCAAATGATGGTACCGACGAGGGCAATTGTGTAATATATTTTACCTTAATGTATTTGCCTTTGGTAGCCGGCGGGGGATAGTTGTCTATCAGCGGCAGTAGAAATTCGTTTAGCTTTGAGGTGCTTATGCGTCGTGATTTATTTTGATAAACCTGAAGCCCCTCTTCCAGTGCCTTATATATACGCATTTTCTCTGTTGCCGAGGTGAAAATTATCGGGTAGTCGGTATAAGGGGCTGTTTTTGACTTTATTTCAGTCTCAAACTGTTTGGCAGTGTAATTGTCCTTTTCAATTAGATCCCACTTATTGACCAGCAAAACTACCCCTTTGCGGTTCCTTTCAATCAGATTGAAAATGTTGTGATCCTGTCCTTCAAAACCTCGTGTGGCATCTATCATCAGGAAGCAGACATCAGAGTTTTCGATCGCTCTGATCGCCCTCATTACAGAGTAAAACTCAAGGTTTTCATTAACTTTTGATTTCTTCCTGATGCCTGCAGTATCCACTAACAGAAAATGATGTCCGAATTTATTGTATTCGGTAAAGATACTGTCGCGTGTTGTTCCGGAGATGGGCGTTACAATGTTTCTTTCTTCACCAATAAGTGCGTTTACCAACGAGGATTTACCGGCGTTGGGACGACCTACAACGGTAAATTTGGGAAGATCCGAACTCTCATCTTCTTCTTTGCCGGGCAAAAGCTTTACCAAATGGTCGAGCATTTCGCCTGTTCCCGACCCATTAATGGCTGAAATGGGATAAAGTTCATTCAACCCCATTTTATAAAAATATGAAGCCTCAGCAATTTGTAAGTTATTGTCCACCTTATTGACCGCAATAATTACTTTTTTTGCTTTTCGTCTGAGCACGTCTGCTACGGCTTCATCATAATCGGTAATACCGGATGATACATCCACTACAAAAAGAATGACCTCTGCCTCCTCAATCGCAATAAGTACTTGTTGACGTATGGCTTCTTCAAATTGGTCTTCCGAATTGACAGCCCACCCCCCTGTGTCGATCACAGAAAAACGAACGCCGTTCCATTCGGCCTTCCCATATATTCGATCCCGAGTAACACCACTGGTTTCATCGACTATGGCCTGGCGGGTTTCTGTGAGCCGGTTAAAAAGCGTTGATTTCCCAACGTTGGGGCGTCCTACTATGGCTACTATATTTCCCATGATACTATAATAATTGGTGTGCTTTTCTTGTTTAGGTGCCGATACAATTCCACAAATTATTGATGTATTGAAGATTGCATGGTTATCCCTTTCTCAAAATGGGGGCAAAGATAGTAAAAATGATTGGTTTACTTGTGCGTGCCCTTTGATCCATTATTTCATTTCAAACAGAAACATTTATTGATCGTATCCAAAGTTTTTCAGATAATTGGTCTTGTCTCGCCAATCCTTTGATACCTTCACATAAAGTTCGAGATATACTTTTTTGTCCAGAAAGGTTTCAATTTCTCTGCGCGAGTCAATGCCTAATTTTTTCAAGGCTTTCCCTTGATGCCCTATGAGGATCCCTTTCTGGGAATCTCGGCTGACATGTATAACGCAGCGAATATGGTTTCTTTCAACTCCTTCATTATATTCTTCAACTTCAACCTCTACCGAATAAGGAATTTCTTTTTGATAGTTAAGGAGTATCTTTTCACGTATTATTTCCGAAACAAAAAATCTTTCCGGTTTATCGGTCAGTGCATCTTTGTCAAAGTAAGGGGGAGATTCCGGGAGCAGCTCTACAATACGATTGTATAAATTCTGAAGATTGAATTTATGAAGGGCAGATATTGGAAAAATCTCGGATGAAGGAAGCTCTTGCTCCCAGTACTCCAGCATCTTTTCCAGCTCCTGCTGTTGAATCAGGTCTATTTTATTAATGGCCAGCAGGATTGGCACTTCAGCCTTTTTTACCAGATTCAAAAATTCATCGTTTTTGTCGGGACTTTCTACCGTGTCCGTTATATATAATATTATATCGGCATCAGAAAGGGCCGATTTGGAGAATTGAAGCATCGACTCCTGCAACTTGTACTTAGGCTTTAACACCCCGGGAGTATCCGAGAAAATGATTTGATATTCGTCCTCATTGACGATCCCAAATATTCTGTGCCTGGTGGTCTGAGCTTTGGAGGTTATTATTGATAATCGTTCTCCTATTAATTGATTGGATAATGTGGACTTTCCAACATTGGGATTCCCTAAAATATTTACAAAACCGGCTTTGTGCGTCATATGTGTCTTTGTTGAATTTGTTGCGAAGATACAACAAGTTGTCTTTTGGCAGAATATTTTGTGTCGTTGTTTTTGCTGATACCTACATTAATATATACAAAGCAAAAAATAATTTTGATTTTTGGCGTATTGACTTTCTATCTCATTCATGTTAGCTTTATTTTTTCTTATCGTCTTGTTGGACGATGAAATCATAAACGCTTGTTCGCTTTGGAAAGGAAACAGGGGGCTTTTATTAAAGTTTTTTGAAGGAATGAATTTGGGCTAATTCCCGAAATCCGGGCATATCTCTTCATCAAGAATAAAAAACTGCATTTTTTTTTGAGTTACTATCTTTTTAGTTTTCAGGAGAGATGAGGTTGAGATGCCTATTGGGGCAGAAAAAAGAATAGAAAAAGATTTGGAGGGGGAGGTTGAAAGTTGTATTTTTGCACTCGCTTTTGAAAAGGAGCTACCCCACGGGGCTAGCGGAAAGCAGAGGGGGACGAGAAGAAATAGAAGTTCCCGAAAAGAGTTAAGAGAAAAAAGATCTTTGACAGAATAGATGCAAAACCTGAGGAAGGAAAAAAGCCAAACCGGAAATTCCGAAAAGGCCAATACTTAAAAGAGCTAATAAGAACTTTTTGTACAACGAAGAGTTTGATCCTGGCTCAGGATGAACGCTAG
>NZ_JBQTGH010000015.1:0-75895 GCF_052400625.1 Thermophagus sp. OGC60D27 | reverse complement strand
TCGTGCCTCAGCCGCCCTTGACAGAACCTGAAAACTACCCAAATGAGCTTTTAAGAATTGGTTGAAAGAAAAAATATAAGTTATTCTGAGTTTAGAAAATTATACCGGACAGAGTTAAATTTACATTCCCAAAAAGTAAAAAACTGCACTCAATATCCTGTATTAGTAGTGGCAGGCAAATGCTAACCATCTGTCAACTCACTCTATTGACCAACTCCGAAACAGACATTTCTTCCCTGTCTCATGCCCACTTCCAACGCCAAGACGCAGAGAAAAAATAAATACGGGTAATCTGCAATCTCACACTCCACACTCCGTTCACCAACCTCACACTCCATGCCATCCAACCCTTCCACCTTTCCACCCTCCAACCCATAATATAGATAGATTATTAGATGTAAGATTTAAGATGCTTTATGCCCCGGGGCCTGTGCTCTGTGCTCCATACCCTTTGCCATTAAACGCAGAGACGCAAAGATTAGATATAAGATAATTAGATTTAAGAAATTAGATGCTTCATCCACTAGGCTCTGTCCCCCAAGCTCTGTTCCATCAAACGCAGAGACGCAATGACGCAGACGAGACGGCGAGTCCCACCCACAACCTATTTCTATTTATTTCCACTTATATCCATTTATATCACAAACTTCTAAGCACCATTTTTTCCGCCTACGGCCTGTGCACTGAACAAAAGATAGTTAGATATAAGATTTTTAGATGTAAGATTTAAGACATCCCATCCGCTATGCCCTGTGCTCTGTGCTATTAAACGCAGAGACGCCAAGACGCAGAGGAGACAGTGAGTTCCATGCACAACATATTTCAATTTATATCCCTTATATCTATCTATATCCCTTTATATCCAGTCCTCTTACGCCATTTCATCCTTTAATCTCTAACTCTGGCTTCCGGCTTCTGACTTCTGGCCTCTGGTTTTCCGGCTTCCGTGTTTATCAACTTTTATTCACTCAAAAACCTTTGCCGGGCGTGCAACACCTTAACTCAAATCTACTACTAAAGAGAACTTTAACTTTTAAAAAAACATCTGATTTTTTGGATAAAAAAATGATCTTGTTAAATTTGTTGAGCCACAAATCATAACCCCAAGTGACGATCAAACGGACCATAACAATACTTTCCAATGACCACAGATCCTCTGAAGTGGTTTTTTTTAATTTTTCATATGATCAGGAATCAATCCGGAATGTTCGGCGGTTACCTGGCATTCGCCGGAGTGCGGCCAATAATAGTGGGGTCAGCTCAGGAGCATACTTAGGCTTATTGGAAATAAACGATTTGGCAACTTGATAGGTAGGTGCCTCGAAATACCAAATGGTTCCTATATATAATCGTAGTAAATAATAAAAAAACTGATTAATATATGAAAAATCATTTATTGCTAATCTTGACATTATTATTCTCATTAAACTCGTTTTCACAAGACGAGAATATTCAAGCTAAGCTTGATTCAATATTAAAGGAAGCTGATTTAATCTATAATTATGAAAAGTCCGTTTGGAATTCATCGGATTTATTACTGACGAATAAAAAAATAAAAAAAAATTATGGAGGCTATATCGTATGCCATTCTAACGATACTTTAACTGTAACATATCTTGATAAAAAGCAGAAAGAAAGTATCGCTAGATATCGCTACAAATTTGATAATTTAGATAAACCGTTAATCTCTAGAATGGAATTGTCCTCACTAACTGCTTTAGAAAAGGAATTGTTTGAATCAAAAAAGAAAATAATGAGTCAATTGTCAGACAGCAAATATAATGTAACTGTCCCACGGGGCTATAACCCCAATTTTGTATTAATAAAAGAGAATGAAGGTTATAAATTATACATCATAATGGGAACAACTGAAATAGGAGTAATACCTATTGGGAATGATTACCTATTTAAAGCAAATTCAGAGGGAGATATTACCTATTGGAAAAAATTTCACTCCCGAATGATTCCAACGATGGCAGAGTTTAATGGGGAAAATGTGATCTCATCTTTCCATTCTCATTTACGGACAACGCCGTATATTACAGCAACCGATATCTGTACTTTTAGACTTTATGCTCAATTTACAGAGTTACGAAAATTTTCTGTTTACTCTCCTGCTATAGGAAAAACAATGACATATTATTTGGATTCGAACAAAATTGAAATTGAGGAATAAAACATGTGCTAAATACTGTCATACAGCAGTCCGTTAGGCAAAACACAAAAGAACACACCGTAATTATTAAACCTATTGATAGTAAACCAATAAATATTTAACAAGCGATGAAAAAATCATATGTATTATTAATTATTTCTGCATTGATTCTTTTCAGTTCATGCAACCCCAAAATTTCAACAAGTATAAGTAGGTCTTACCCACCAATAGATTACAAACAAGATATTTTGGTGATTGGATTAGACCAATCCGAACCTGATAATTCGGAGGTTTTAGGGCAGGTTAAAATTGGGGATACAGGTTTTAGTTCCAAATGTAGTTATGACATTGTGATTGATAAAGCAAAGCTGGAAGCCAGAAAAGTAGGAGGAAATGCAATTAAGATTATTAAGCACAGGCCACCATCTGCACTGGGAAGTACATGCCACAGGATTACTGCCAAAATATTAAAAGTTGAAAATATTGAAAATTATACATCTAAAGATGAGGAAGAGGATTTGTTAGATGTCGATTATGCCATAATAAATGTTTATAGATACAGTGGTGTCGGAGCATTGATTAGCTATGATTTATTCCTGGGCGATTCTGTAATTTGTCGGGTGAGGAATAACTTTAAAACAACCATTCATATTAAAAAGGAGGGACTGAATTCTCTATGGGCTAAAACGGAAGGAAAAACGGAAGTGCCAATTGATGTTAAGATGGGTAAAACATATTATGTGCGTTGTGGAATTAAAATGGGCGCTATTGTTGGACGCCCTAAATTGGAACTGGTTGATAGTAAGACCGGAAAATTGGAGTTTGAATCTTTTAAAGCAAAGAATCAATGAGAAAATTACTAATGCTAGAAATCCTAATCCTGGTTTTTAACTCCATGTTTTCTCAGGATTTAATTGTTACTAACAGTGGGGATTCGATTAATTGTAAAATAACGAAAGTGAAAAAAGATAATATCTATTTCACTTTTAAACACAAAGATGATATTAGAAGTACGTTACTACCTGTAGCAAATATTAAAACACATCAATTTGATTATTTTCAAACTAGTGAAGTGCCAAAAGACAAAGTTGTGGGTTATGAGAATTATCAACATTTTAGAATCGCAATAAATGGAGGATATAGTTACCAAACTGCAAAAGTTGGAGAAAGTGTTCCGAGTGATTTTAAAGATTACGTAAGAGATTTAAAATCCGGATATCATTTCGGCGGAGATTTGACTTATTATTTTACTGAAATATTAGGGTTTGGATTTAAATACCATCTATTTAAGTCGTCAAATTCTTTAGATAATATTTATCTCGAAGATACCGAGGGTAATAGAACTTACGGAAAAATGAGGGATGATTTGACAATTTCATTTATTGGTCCGACCTTTTCGACCAGACTTTTGAGCTATGATAAAAGAAATGCTTTTCACATGAAATTGTCTTTAGGTTATATGGGCTATTCTAACGATAAGGTAATAATTGATAAGTATAAAATGACTGGTGGTACAATGGGATCATCCTTTGATGTTGGCTACGATATTGGACTGTCAGAAAATTTATCGTTAGGATTTCAGATTTCATTATTGACAGGAACTTTAATTGAATATGACTGGGATGATGGAATAAAGAAAGAAACGATTGAATTAGAAAAAGGTGAGTATGAAAGCTTAACGCGGATCGATTTTTCAGTTGGATTAAGGTTCAATAAATAAGTACTTTGCCTGATAGGTGGTATGCCCCAAAGGGTTCAAGTGGGTTACGAAAGGTTTTAGCCTGCTGCAACTTTTCGTATAACTTGACAGTTAATTGTCCACAATCCCTTCCTGGTCTTACCGCAATACGTTGTGGGGCATGCAAAAAACGATACGGCAAATATATGAGATCCGTTAAAAGGGGGTTTAAATTTGGATTTTTATTTGGGGTTCTTTCTTTGGTTGAGATTTCTGGAGCGGATAAATTTGTTGAGAAAATCTGCCTCAGACCAGGTTTCCAATTGGGCTAAAGACATACCCTATAACATAGTTGATTGGTTTTGTGCGACAGGATAATCATGTCAACTGTCCAAATTAGAGTTATTGGAAATCAGACAAAGACAACAATTGGAATCTACCATGAGAAATTATTAAGCCCTGAACAGAGAGCTGAAATGAAAGAATGTTGGAACGAAATAATGAAGACAATAAGAATTGAAATAATGAAGCCAACAGGTAACAAGGTATATTCAACCCGAAAAATGCATTAGAAAATCTATTACGAATTAAAATTGCTGCCAAGCAAGTCGCAAGCTAACTTGTTTCCATTCACCATAGCGGTGCTATGCCTCATTTCAACAAGTTCTTGATTGATTGCACTTTTAATTCTCACGACGAAATCCTAATGCATTATTCGGGTTCAAAATAGGCATGATCGTTGTGGTGTCAACAGTTGCAGTCCGCAATCGCCTACTTTGCATTTACTTACCGTTGTGGATAATTAGGGGAAAACCATGAAGTATTTTATTGAAAGAACATTGGCATATTTTATTGATTGCTTTATTGCATTCGCAGTAGTTATGCTGATGATTCAATGGGCTATCTTAAGCCATATAAGAGAATTTTTCGGGATTACAGACATGTGGTTTCAGAGCAGCATAAACATGCAATTATACGTCCTGACGAGTATTTCAATCCCCGTTTGGATTTACTTCGCTTATTTTGACTCTAAAAAAGCAAATGGAACATTTGGGAAGAGGATCTTTAAATTAGAAGTAAGAGACAATAAAAACCAAAAAATAGGCTTTGGAAAATCTCTGTTTAGGGCAATTTTAAAATTATTGCCTTGGGAAATAGCCCATATGGGAGTAATATTTCCGACTCCTATTTATTATGAAAATGAGCCGGCGGTTCGAATAGTATCTTATGTTGGACTCTTACTTTTTGCCATTTATGTTATCAGTATTTGGACAGATTCAAGGAAGCGTACTATTTATGATCAAGTCATTGGAACGATCGTATCGAAAAAATAAAAAACTGCACTCAATATCCTGTTTTAGTAGTGGCAGGCAAATGCTAACCATCTGTAACTCTACCCTCTTTAGACCAACTCCGAAACAGACATTTCTTCCCTGTCTCATGCCCACTTCCAACGCCAAGACGCAGAGAAAAAATAAATACGGGTAATTTGCTATCTCACACTCCGTACTCCAACCTCACACCCAATGCCATTCAACCCTTCCACCTTTCCACCCTCCAACCCATAATATAGATAGATTATTAGATGTAAGATAATTAGATTTAAGATATTAGATGCTTCATCCACTATGCTCTGTCCCCCAAGCTCTGTTCCATCAAACGCAGAGACGCGAAGACGCAGAGGAGACGGCGAGTCCCATTCACAACATATTTCTATTTATTTCCACTTATATCCATTTATATCACAAACTTCTAAGCACCATTTTTTCCGCATTCGGCCTGTGCACTGAACAAAAGATAGTTAGATATAAGATTTTTAGATGTAAGATTTAAGACATCCCATCCGCTATGCCATGTGCTATTAAACGCAAAGACGCGAAGACGCAGATGAGAAGGGGAGCCCCATCAACAAAATATTTCTATTTATAGCCATCCTCTGCCATCCGGAAAAGTGGTATACTTTTTATGAATATTGACTCTCTGACTTCTGGCTTCTGGCTTCTGACTTCTGACTTCTGGCCTCTGGCTTCCGTGTTTATCAACTTTTATTCACCCAAAAAAACTTTGCCGGGAGTGCAATTCTTTAACTCAAAACTACTGCTAAATAGAACTTTAACTTTTTAAAAAGCATCTGTTTTTTTGGATAAAAAAAATGTCCTTGTTAAATTTACTGTGCAACAAATCATAACCCCGTGTGGAGACCAAACCAACCATAACAAAACTTCCCAATCACCACAGCTCCTCTGAAGTGATTGTTTTTAATTTTTTATATGACCAGGAATCAATCCGGAAGGTTTGGCGGTTAACAGGTATTTGCCGGAGTGGGGCAAATAATGGTGGTGGCAGGTCAGGAGTATATTTGGGACTTTGGGGGGAACTCATAGACTAAAGCAACTGGAATTTTTACACATATATCAATATAGGAAATTAGTAGAATCATATATCCTCTGAACCAATTATGTGATTTAATTTAGCTTAATAAGGTAAACAATACATTCAAGGTTGACATTTAAATTTGATACAGGAAATTTTAATATTTAATTACCTTAGTTTTCATGGGAAAGAAGTGACATAGAATAATCTGATGAAGACCCAGTGCTCAAATAACATGATTGAAAGTGCTAATAAACTGGTTTATACGTTTACTTGAAAAGAAATAATTCTCCTACAAACTAATAAATTAAGAATATGTATATATCAGGAATCAGCATTAAAAACTACAGGAATTTCAAAGATTTGTCCATTGAATTTAATCACGGATTAAATGTTATAATTGGACACAATAATTCAGGTAAGACTAATTTAATTAAAGCTCTTCAGTTAGTATTAGGTAGGGATTTAAAGGATAAACCTTCAATAGATGATTTTTGTAAATATAATCTTGATTATTCTGAGCCTCCTTCAATTGAAATATCTGTTTTTATCAATGAACATGATGATAAGGAAGATGATAAAAATGTTGTTTATGATTGGTTGATTCGTGAATCACCTGAATACCAAGCACAACTAACATACATCTTTGAGTTACCAACAAAACACCATGAAGAATATAGGAAATTAATTGAAGAGTGTAAAAATGAAAATGGTTTTGACCAGGAGAAATGCTTAAAACTAATAAGTAAGAAATTCCTTCAAAAGTATGTTTCACGAATATATGGGGGTGATCCTATAAAACAAGAAAAAGCTAATTCTGAAAATCTTGATAGGTTTGATTTTCAATTTCTGGACGCAATTAGAGATGCAGAAAGACAAATGTTCTTCGGCAATAGTACATTACTAAGAGATGTTCTGAATTATTTTCTTGATTATGACTTAACAAACGGGCAAGGATTCGAGAACCTATCAGTAGAAAACCTTGAACTATTAAAACAACGAGAGGAAGAGTTTAATATAAAATCAAAGGAATTACTTGAACTATTAATTGAGCGTATTGATAGAGATAAGATACTCCAATACGCAAATGAAACAGGGGCTGATATAGGAGGTGAACCAAATTTTGATGCAGAAATAACAGAACAAGAACTACTATTTGCATTAAGGCTAATTGTTGAAAAAAATGGTTTTAAATTACCCATAAAAAACAATGGATTAGGTTACAACAATTTATTGTTTATAGCTCTAATTCTTGCAAAAATGCAAATGGAATCATCCAATTATATGGGTGATAACGCCAAAGTTTTTCCAGTCCTAGCCATAGAAGAACCCGAAGCTCACTTACATCCTTCAATGCAATCTAAATTCCTCAAGTTCCTAAATACAAATAACCAAGCTCGACAAATTTTTATAACCTCACATTCCACCCATATTACTTCTGCGATAAATCTTGAAAGCATTATTTGTTTATATGAAGATATAAATGGAAATTCTGCAGTTGGCTATCCGGGTAAAGTATTTTCTGAAGAAGATCAGGATTCAAAAATTTATGTTCAGAGGTTTTTAGATGCTACAAAATCTAATATGCTTTTTGCTGATAAACTTTTATTTGTCGAAGGATTAGCGGAACAATTACTGATACCAAGTTTTGCCCAATACTTAGAAATTGAAGACTCTCTTGTAAATCAATATGTTGGTATTGTAAGTGTAGATAGTAGAACATTCAAACATTTTCTTAAACTATTTGCATATGATAAGATAACTAGTCCTTATGCAATAAATAAAAAAGTAGTGTGTATAACCGATGCAGACCCCACAATTAAAAAAGGAAACAAATGGATTTCAGCTTTTCCTTTTGAATTAGATGGTACAGCAAACAGCAAACCACTTTCTACACATGTTACAGATTTAAAAGAAAAATTCGAAAACAAGTATGCCAATATATTTATATTCCATCCTCCCAAAGGGACTGGCAAAACATTAGAGTATGAATTATGTAAGGAGAATCCAACGTCCACACTGCTGATTACAGCCGCTTTCCCTAGTCGAAATAGCGCACACACTGATACAAATTTTAGACAAATAGTATCAAATTATGAGAACAACTTGGATGCTATTATAGAAGCATATAAAGAAAAAATCGGAATTGAAGACCTCAACAAAAATAGGATTCTAAAAAGCATATCGGAATGTACCTGGGAGGATGAAACAGAAAAGAAAAAAGCATTGATTGCTGCCATTTACTACACAGTAGTATCTAACGCTAAAGGACAACATGCGTTTTATTTTGAACAAACATTAAGAGAAAAATACAAAAAAGATTATGGAAGGCTTGATTTTAAAGTGCCTTCTTATATTGAAAACGCATTAACCGAAATTATAAAAAATGATGCCTGATATTAATTCTTTACCACATATATCAACCTTAAGTGATATTGAGACACACTTCAAAGTCTTTGCAGGCCCTGGTACAGGTAAGACAAGGTGGCTAATTTCACACTTGGAGCGGGTTTTACGTGAATCTGACAGATTAAACAGAACAGGCAAGATTGCTTGTATTACATATACGAATGTAGCTGCAGAAGAAATACTGAATCGATTAAAGTGTGATAAAAGTCGTTTTGATATATCTACAATTCATAGCTTTTTATATCGTAACATTGTCAAGCCATTTTCTTATTTGATTGAAAAAAAGGACGATGGGGAAATATTATTTGACACATCTAGATTGGATGGTCATGATGAGCACATTGTTCACGGGGATAGATTTAGAAGGTGGATAAAGTCAATAGAAAAATTAAATGACAAAAAATATACTTCATACAATTGGCCTCAAAACAAACCAAAAGTTATTGCTGAATTATCGAGCCTTGATTATGTGTTTGATAATGGTGAAATTAACTTAATTATTAGGCAATATCGTGGTGCTAGAATTGCAAAGTCAAATGGTGAATTATGGGTTTATAAATCAAAATACTGGAAAGACGGAATTATGCATCACGAAGATGTATTGTATTTTTCTTATCTCATTTTGTGTTGTTCACCAAGGGTTGCAGAATTTATAAGAGCAAAGTTCCCATATATTTTTATTGATGAGTTTCAAGACACAACTGAAATACAAACATGGCTTATTGAAAAAATTACTGAGCAACACACGATAGTAGGAGTAGTTGGGGATATTGCGCAATCAATATATAAGTTTACGGGAGCAAAGCGAGATGATTTTATTAATTTTAAAAGAGATGGAATATCTGAATTTAAATTGAATCACAATCATCGTTCAACAAAACGTATCATTGACTTCCTTAATCAGCTTAGACCCGACATCAATCTAGAATACGGTCAGGGACAACCTGATGGGGAGGCTGTTAAAGTATTGGTTGGAAAAATTCAGGATGCAAAATATTGGTTTGAGGAAAATTTCCCTGATACACCTCTTTATATTCTAACTAGAAAAAATACTACTGTCTCTGAAATAAATAATCAAATAGGTTTAAGTAATACAAACCTTTTAAATGAAATGTATTCGAATGATACAAATCCGCAAAGAGTAAGGTTTTTACACTCTTTATTAATGAGCTTTAAATATCATAAAAAAGGTGATTTAAAAAATGCTTTGAATGAAATTTATAAGTCTTTACGGAGAGTAAGTGGTACATCCGTTTTAAAACTAAGCCTAAGGAGGCTTGCAATTAAAATAATCGAGTTATTACAAATTGATGCAAATAGAAATAAACCAATTGCAGATTTTTATTTGGAATTAAGAACTTATGTATTAGCTGAGTATGGTTTCAATATTGGAAGTAATTTAAGCCGAGGAAATGCCAAAACATTTTATGAAAATCATAGCCTAAATGAAATTATTCCTTACGTAAAGGTAGACACTAAATCCGATGAACTAGTTAGGACAATTCACAGTGCAAAAGGAACTGAATTTGAAAATACTCTTGTACATTTCGAAAACATAGATGATTTTAGGAACTATATACTTGATGGGCCGAATCACATTGATGATGAAAAGGATGATTGTCGGATTTACTATGTTGGTTGTAGTAGGGCAATGAATAGGTTATTTATTAATATTCCTGAGATTAATCAAGATGATAAAAACAAATTAGAATTAATGAATGTAGAATATAAAAAAGTTTGATGCTGTAAAATTCCCCTGTATGTAGCCTGTAGCCTTTCCCTCATCCCAATCCGCTAAAATTATACAAAATATTAATTTTAAGCAGTTAAAAAGTGTTATGTAAAGACAAGATTTACAGAGAATTAGATTGTATTGATAAAAAGTTTTTTATAGTATGATTGAAGAAGAATTAGAGAAATTAATAATAGAGGATAGTTTACAACTTGAGAAACTCGAGGCCGCCATAAGCCAACCAAATTATTTTGAAATATTGGGCATAGCTCACAAAGAACTGCAACATTCTAATTTTCTGGCATGGATGTTTGATCCCAACGAATCTCATAATGGCGGGGATTATTTTCTTAAAAGTTTCATTAACCGACTACCTCTTACCCCGAAAGAAAAAATTAATTATAATCTAGCGAACCTTGAAGACACAAAGATATTTCGTGAATATCATTATATTGATTTGCTTATTGTAAACGAGCGTGTAGGGTTTGTTATTTGTATTGAGAATAAAATATATGCACCAAAATCAGGGGAAAACCAGTTAATAAATTATTTTGATGAAGTTGAAAATATTTGGACAAATCTAAATAAAATATTTGTTTACCTAACTCCCACACCTAGAGCTTTGACAGAGGAAGAGTCAAACAAAAATTATATAAACACCACTTATCAGGATATTTTAGAAATTTTAGAGGACACTAAAATAAGTGTTGATCTTGCAGAATCTTATATCCCTTTCATTGAGGACTATATTAAAAATTTAAGAAAAAACATTATGGCAGATAGTAAGGAAATTGAATTAGCTCAGAAAATCTATCGGAAACATAAAAAAGCAATTGATTTTATTGTGAATAATAAACCTAGCTTCTATAGTCAGGATCTAATTAAAGCAATCGATAATTATTTTGCAAACCATCCCGAATATGAAAGGTTAACGGGTCCTGATAAGAATATTATTCGATTTTTACCAAAATCAGTATTGCCATTTTTTGAGGTTGAGAGCAAAACCTGGGGAGATTCTACCTCAATTTTTGCATTGGAAATTTTTTGCGAGGATGAACGAATATGGCTGAAATTCTGTTTTGCACGTATTAGGGAAGATCTTGATGAAGAAATTAGAGAGAAAATCCAGGAAAAGAAAACAACATTATTTAATAAAATAAAAAAAACAATAAAAGAAAAATACAAAGTAAAATCAAGACCTGAGTCCTATTACCCTTCAGTGGCAAACATTGATATTGTTAGGATAGAAGATGAAATTGTGAAAGAAACTGAAGATAAGTTTGAGGTTTTCAAAAAGAGTTTTGAAAAAATAGAAAATAGCGTTCTAAATGCATGGGTTAAGGAAGTAGAAGAAAAGATGCATGATATTAACTAATATGCTTAAGGTCTTGGCGATTTATATTTTTCATCCGACAAATCTCATCCCATACCTTTAAGCTTCGCCATTGGCATAGTTAATAGAGAGGCTTTTAAAAAATTTTAGATTCAATTTTGGCGGCCGATTTCCTACATATAATTTGATTTTTTCGGTCTAACTGTCCCAATGATTTCGATTAAAATGTGCCACAATAAGGCCGCCTCATACTCTCTTCCAACGCAGAGGAGCCAAGCCGCAGAGGAGAAGTGGAGTTTCAGCAACCACCCAAACGCATGATAACGAAATGAACAAATGGTTTTTATATAATTTAACGGTTGGGTTTTCGGTTTACTGGATGTCAAATTTGATATTGTGGTTCCCGTGGAGTATTCATCCAATGCTTGGAATGACTTTAATGTTAACCGTTTCTCCAATAATCTGGATTATCTCAACTTTTTTGTGTATCCGAACTTTTCCCCAAAAAAATATAATTATCGGGGCTGTTTATAATAGCTTGATATTCCTTGCTTTGTCAGTTGTAATGGACTATGTGTTTTTTGGACTGATTCGGAATGCGATGGAACAGTTATATCATCCGACAACTTTCTATGGTTATGGTTTTGTTGCAAGCATACCATTTATTGTTGCCCTCGGATTTAGCAAAATAATAGACAAGAAAAAGCGAGGTGTCCGTCAGTCTGATTTTATACAAGCAGGAATAATAGGATTGGTTTGTTTTGGCTTACTGACTTTAATAATCGTTTTGGAGATAGAAATTTAGTAAAAGTCGAACTGCCGGTTATATATGGGCGTATGAGCGGTCGGCACGCCCGGCGGTTATAACAGGTTGAATGTAAACTTGCCTTTTATAGATCACCCAGGAAACCTAAAATACCGATCAAGGAAGTCAGTTTTCGGGTCCGATTTTTACAGAATATGTTTCCTTACAAAAAAACACTAAACTTAGCTTGGATGGTAAAGGCAGAGTCATGGATAATACATTTATTGGTTGCTTTTGGGAAAAATAAAATATGAAAATCTATCCTGAGCCTTCAGAAGATGGCATAAAGTTATATGATAAAATAAAAGAGCATATGATGTTTTATGTGCGGAAGGAGAACATCAGTCTTTAAATAATAAAAGACCTGAGAAATTGTTTTTATCGGTCGCTTAGATTTTCTTATCTGCGTAATTGGGCGGATAAGTAAATCTAACTTATAAAAGTAATGAAGTTGTATAAAAGAGAAGAGGATTTAACTACATTCAGAAAGTTTTAAGGTGGTTTTTACTAAAAAGAAATAGTAACTTCAGTGATTCAGCAAGAGAAAGATTAAATCTGGCACTTGAAATTAATTTTCAAATGTGCGGTTTTTGGGGAGGCTACATAGCTATATAATGATACAAGGACGGATATGCTAATACTAATCACTATTTGTACAATATTGACTCTAATTGTTTCGATTTTACCCTTATCGAAACATTCGCATTGGATGGTTAGGGCAATGGACTTTCCCCGACTACAAATAATGGTCTTTTCATCCGCTTTGCTGATTGCCGGTATTCTTTTTCTCGATGGACGACAGCCCCTGACTTTAATATTGATATCCACATCGGCCCTTTGTTTCGTTTGGCATTTATGGTGGATTTTACCTTATACCCCTTTATGGCCCAAAGAGGTCAAGTGGTGTAATGAAGATAATCCCGAAAAGAAGCTCAGTATTATAACATCGAATGTCCTTACACCAAATAAAAATGCAAAGGCTTTAATCGAATTGGTCCAAAAATTCCGGCCGGATATTCTTATAACCTTAGAATCGGATGGATGGTGGCAGGAGCAACTCCAGGTTTTGGAAGCAGATATGCCATTTACCGTTAAATGCCCGCTCGACAATCTCTACGGCATGCATCTCTATTCCAAATTGCCATTACATGACCAGGAAATTTCATTTTTGGTTGAGAAGGATATCCCTTCCATACACGTATCTATAGAATTGCGGACCGGGGATCGGGTTCGTGCACATTTTGTCCATCCTGCGCCCCCAAGTCCTACTGAAAATAGTGAGTCAGCAGAGCGGGATGCTGAATTAATTATTATTGCCAAAAGTATTAGAGAGAGCAACCAACCCGTTTTGGTGACGGGTGATCTCAATGACGTGGCATGGTCTTCAACGACGCGCTTATTCCGTAAGATTAGCGGTTTACTGGATCCGCGTATCGGGCGGGGAATGTTCAATACTTTTCACGTAAAATATCCTCTTCTTAGATGGCCTTTGGACCATTTATTCCATAGTGAGCATTTTACCGTAAATCTTATTAAGCGATTACCATCAATTGGTTCAGATCATTTTCCACTCTTTATATCGTTATCCTATAATCCTTTAAAGGGTGCTCATCAAAATGGACTTAAAGCTGACGGTGAAGATTATGACAGGGCCAAAGAAATTACAGATAAAAAGGGAGTAAGTAAGGAAGATGTGCCTCAACCCAATGAAGAAAATTAATTTTTGTTTTGTGCAAACATAAAATCCTCTTTTGCCTGTGCTCTGAACTAAAGATGGTTAGATATAAGATTTAAGACATCCCATCCGCTATTCCCCTTGCACCATGCCCTGTGCACTTTGCCATCAACGCAGAAGCGCCAAGACGCAGAGGAAAAAGTAATCTGCCACCTCACACTCCATACCCTCCAACCCTTCCACCTTTTCCCCCTTCCACCCATATAGATAGATTCTTAGATGTAAGATTTAAGACATCGCATTCGCTATTCCCCTTGCTCCATGCCCTATGCCCTATGCCATCAAACGCAGAGGCGCGAAGACGCAGAGGAAAAAGTAATCTGCCACCTCACACTCCATACCCTCCAACCCTTCCACCTTTTCCCCCTTCCACCCATAATATAGATAGATTTTTAGATGTAAGATTTAAGACATCGCATTCGCTATTCCCCTTGCTCCATGCCCTATGCCCTTTGCCATGAAACGCAGAGGCGCGAAGACGCAGAGGAAAAAAAGTAATCAGCCACCTCACACTCCATACCCTCCAACCCTTCCACCTTTTCCCCCTTCCACCCATATAGATAGATTCTTAGATGTAAGATTTAAGACATCGCATTCGCTATTCCCCTTGCTCCATGCCCTATGCCCTATGCCATCAAACGCAGAGTCGCGAAGACGCAGAGGAAAAAGTAATCTGCCACCTCACACTCCATACCCTCCAACCCTTCCACCTTTTCCCCCTTCCACCCATAATATAGATAGATTCTTAGATGTAAGATTTAAGACATCCCATCCGCTATTCCCCTTGCTCCATTCCCTGTGCCCTATGCCATCCAACGCTGAGACGCCAAGGCGCAGAGGACACGGGGAGTTCCACCTGCAACCTATTTCTATTTATATCCATCCTCTGGCCTCTAACTTCTGTCTTCTAACTTCTAATCTTTATAAAAGATTTTTTTAAGAAAAAACAAAAGACAAAATAGTCCTTTTATACAAAAAAGAGATATATTTGTCCCATCAATCATAAAAAGAGAGCTATGAAGATAGATGCCAAAACCATTGTGGGCGATATTGTAAAGGAGAATTACAAGGTAGCGCCGGTGCTTGAGAAGCATAAGATAGATTTTTGCTGCGGTGGGAATATTTCCCTGGACGAGGCCTGTTCCCGGGCGTCCGTTGATGTGGGAGCGTTGATTCCCAAACTGGAGGAGGTGATGCAGGAAGAGGATTTCGATGCCCGCTTTATCCGCAGTCTGGAACTCGACCAGTTGGCCGATTACATTGAAAAGCGGCATCATGCCTATGTGAAAGAGAAGATTCCGTTTTTGAAGGCGAAACTGGAAAAATTGTGCAGTGTACATGGTGAGCACCACCCGGAGCTTTTTAAGGTGGAAGAATTATTCACAGAGAGTGCTCAGAACCTGAGCATGCACCTGATGAAAGAGGAGCTGATTCTGTTTCCTCAAATTCGTAAACTGGTGAAAGCCTCGAAGGGAGAATCGGTAGACCTGAGTGACCTTCAGGGGGTGGAATCGCCAATAAAAGTGATGCTGGCCGAGCACGATGCCGAAGGCGACCGCTTTAAAACCATCTCGGAGCTCACCAACGGGTATCAGACCCCTGACGACGGTTGTAACACCTATGAGGTGACCATGCGTACCCTGCAAGAGTTTGAAGAGGACCTTCACCGTCATATTCATCTCGAGAATAACATTCTTTTTCCGGAGGCCATCATATTGGAAGAAAAAACGGGGGAATGAGCTAAGCGCATGGGGAAGGGCCCGGGGACCTTGTCCTGTGCGCCATGCTCTCTGCTCTTTGGCAAAAAATAGTACTTTTGCCTCATTGAAAACCAAAGCATTCATTAAATGTTGTCAAAAAGTTCGGAATATGCCATAAGGGCCATGGTGTCGGTACAATTGCAAAACTGGGAAGATAAACGTCCGGGTGTGGCCGACGTGGCGAATCATATCGAAGCACCCGTGGCTTTTACCGCCAAAATCTTGCAGACCCTTACCCGAAGCCGGTTGTTGCATTCGGCCAAAGGACGGGGCGGTGGCTTCTTTTTTTCCGATGACGATGAGGAGGTCACATTGTTGCAAATCATCAAGGTAATAGAAGGCGAAGGGATTTTTCACCGATGTGGTTTTGGTTTGAAGAATTGCAGCGACGACAATCCTTGTCCTTTGCATCATCAATATAAAGGGGTGCGCGATGGTTTTGAGGGAATTGTTAAAAATGCTACTGTACGTTCTTTAGCCGCCAAAATACGTGATGGAGAGGCAGTACTCAATAGTCCGGGACCAGAAGCATGGAATATGGCGCACAAGAAATAGGGGGGTAGTTGAGACGAAGAGGTAGGTGGTCTGTCTGCTGTTGAAATTCAACCCCGGATCATTTTTTCGTTTACTTTTTCACTGGATAACAGAAAACTATTAAACATCTAATTAATGGTCAACGGGCGACTATATCGTAAACTACATCGCTGGCCGGGGCTGATATTGTCATTTGTTTTGCTCTATTACGGAATCACCGGTATCTTTTTGAATCACCGTGAATGGGTTGCCTCTCTGGATGTTCGCCGAACGGCTCTTCCTGAAGTGTACAGCTATCAACACTGGGGCAACAGTGCCCTGAAGGGCAATGTGACTATCGCCTCTGACAGCATTCTCATTTATGGGGATATAGGCATCTGGGTTACCGATTCCACCTTTTTGCATTACCGGCCGTTGGATGCCGGCCTTCCCCGGGGGGCCGACAACCGCAAAGTCTTTGATTTGCATCGCGACCGTTCCGGAAATCTTTATGCCGCCACTCAGTTCGGTTTGTTTGGATACGATAAGGCCTCGCAAACCTGGAAAAAGTTTCCGCTGGAAGTCGTCCTTAAACGGTTTGTGGCCATCGAAACCGTTGGCGATTCCATCTATGTACTCAACCGTTCCTATCTGTTTAAAGGCGTTGCCAACGGCGTGAATACCACTTTTGAAAAGGTGGCGTTGCAGGCGCCGGACCATTATGAAAAAAAGGTGACTTTGATGGAAACCATCTGGCAGATGCACTCGGGCGAGATCCTCGGGTTGCCGGGTCAGTTGTTTGTCGACCTGCTGGGGGTGGTTACCATATTTTTATCGGTTACCGGCATTATTTATTTCTTTTTCCCCGACAAGATAAAACGAAGAAAACGCAGGCATAAACCTTACGCTAAGCTGGTACAAATCAACCGATGGTCGCTCAAATGGCATAATAAGTTTGGCGTCTGGTTCTGGATCTTTCTGGCCTTTCTGTTCTTTACGGGGATTTTTCTCAGGCCACCCTTTTTAATTTTAATCGGCTATTCCAAAGTAGCACCCATAAAATATTCGCATCTGGATCAGCCCAATCCGTGGTACGATAAGTTGCGCGATTTAAGGTATGACCGGGAGAGCGGAATGTTTTTTCTTGCCACCTCAGACGGTATGTTTACCCTGTCGACGGACAGCCGGAAACCGCAGGCCTGCAGCGTTCAGCCACCGGTGAGTGTGATGGGCATCACCGTCTTTGAGCCCTATCGTCCGGGTGCCTGGCTGGTGGGTTCGTTCAGCGGACTATTTCTCTGGCATCCGGACAATCCCCGCATCATGGATTTTGTCAAAGGGGAAGTATACCGGGGTGCGCCGTCCGGACGGCCGGTGGGTGTCAATAAAGTGACCGGATTGATTCATACTACCGATGGGAAACGATACATGGTTGACTATGACCGGGGTGTGGTCCCGCTCTATCATCAAACTCCCTTCCCCGAAGCACCAGAGTCGTTGGTGCGACAAACCCGCATGTCGCTGTGGAACCTGGCATTGGAGATTCATACCGGGCGTTTCTTTAAATTTTTACTGGGCAATTTTTATATCCTCATCGTTCCTTTGGCGGGTCTGGCAGGCTTTATGGTGGTGATCAGCGGATATCTGCTTTGGCGGAAACGATTTAAACGACGAAAAAAATAAGCGGTCGTTAATTTTTTAGAATTCATTATTAAACGTTGATTTTGTTGGGTCGGTAATAAGAGAAAGTGCAGGAATTTTTGTTTTAATGCAAGGGACAAATAAATCCTTTTAAATAGAAATAAAAATAAAATAACAAACCATTCGTTTCAATTGGCCCGTTTTCGTGTGGTTCGTTCGGAAACAACAGGGATGGTGAAAAAATGAGTTTGAAAGCGTGGCGATGAAATGATGGAGGCTGTTCGTCTTTTCTTTTTCAGGACAGTTTATAGGCGAATGATTGCAAATGAGTTAAGACTCTTTTCGGAGTGTGTTTTTATAAACTTTAAACATTGAAAACTATGACAACACGAAAGCTATGGATTGGTTTTATTTTGGTCATGACCATCTCGTTTGGCGTATTGGGTTATTATGGCCGGGAGATATACCGGGAAGCACCGCCCATTCCCGAAAGGGTGATAACCACTGAAGGACAGGTGGTGATGACCGGTCAGGACATTAAAGATGGGCAAAATGTGTGGCAGTCGATTGGCGGACAGGAAGTGGGCACCATTTGGGGACACGGAGCCTATCAGGCACCCGACTGGAATGCCGACTGGTTGCACCGGGAGGCCGTTTTTATCCTGAATCAATGGGCCGGCCTCGATTATGGATTGACATACGAGCAATTAAACGATGAACAGAAAGCCATGTTAAAGGCGCGTTTGCAAAATGAATTGCGGACCAATACCTATGATCCGGCAACAGGGGTGCTTACCATTTCTGATGTCCGGGCTAAAGCTTTTGCCGAGATGAGTCGCTATTACAGAGGGTTGTTTATGGACGACCCTTCGATGGATGACCTGCGCGATGCATACAGTATTCCTGCCAACAGCATCAAAACGGAAGATCGTATGTTTAAGATGAATACCTTTTTTTTCTGGACCACCTGGTCAACCATCACGCACCGCCCCCATTCGGAGGTGACCTATACCAATAACTGGCCGCCGGATGAATTGGTTGGAAATAAACCGACAAGCTCATTGATTCTTTGGACCGGGTTTAGTGTCATCGTTCTTTTAGCCGGCATTGGTCTGATGATCTGGTTTTATGCTTCCCGAAGGGAAGAGGAAAACGAGGAGGCGCCTCATCAGAATCCTTTGCTGCAAGTGCCGCAAACCCCATCCATGAAAGCCACCCTTAAATATTTTTGGATTGTCACCGCATTAATACTGGTACAGATCTCAATGGGAGTGATAACGGCCCATTATGGAGTGGAAGGACAGGGCTTTTACGGGATTCCTCTTGCGCAGTTGCTTCCGTATTCCATAACCCGTACATGGCACATTCAGCTGGCCATATTCTGGATTGCAACATCCTGGCTGGCAACGGGACTCTATCTGGCCCCTGCCATATCCGGACAGGAACCTAAATATCAAAAACTGGGGGTGAACCTTCTTTTCGGTGCCCTGCTGGTTATTGTGGTCGGTTCTCTGCTGGGCCAGTGGATGGGCGTCATGCAAAAGCTGAATCTGGTAGATAACTTCTGGTTTGGACACCAGGGGTATGAATATGTCGACCTGGGTCGTTTCTGGCAGCTGTTTCTGTTTGCAGGTCTTTTCATTTGGCTGTTTTTAATGGGACGGGCATTGCTCCCGGCACTTAAAAACCAGAAAGAAAACCGACATCTTCTGATAATGTTCCTGATTGCATCGGTGGCCATCGCCTCATTCTATGGCGCCGGGTTGATGTGGGGACGTCAAACACATCTTGCTTTGGCCGAATACTGGCGCTGGTGGGTAGTGCATCTGTGGGTTGAAGGCTTCTTTGAAGTGTTTGCCACGGTGGCCATTGCCTTCCTGTTTGTCCGCATGAAACTTATCAAGGCATCCCTGGCAACCACCACGGTATTGTTCTCAACCATCATATTTTTAACAGGGGGTATCCTCGGAACATTCCACCACTTGTATTTTACCGGCACGCCAACCGCAGTGATGGCGATAGGTGCCAGCTTCAGTGCGCTGGAGGTGGTGCCCCTGGTGCTTATGGGTTACGAGGCCTATCATAATCTGGGTATTTCCCGTGCGCGGGAGTGGGTAAAGACCTACCGGTGGCCCATCTACTTTTTTGTAGCCGTGGCCTTTTGGAATTTTCTTGGTGCCGGAATTTTCGGATTTCTTATTAATCCTCCGATCGCACTCTATTATATGCAGGGGCTCAATACCACGCCTGTACACGGTCATACCGCTCTTTTTGGTGTTTACGGCATGTTGGGAATGGGACTTATGTTGTTTGTGCTCCGTGAGATGAATTTGAATGTGACGTGGAAGGAGAAACCCATTAAGATTGCTTTTTGGTCTATCAATATCGGGTTGTTACTGATGGTGTTGATAAGTGTGTTGCCGGTGGGATTGGCGCAGACCTGGGTCAGTGTGAAATATGGCTTATGGTATGCCCGTTCGGCAGAATTTCTGCAAACCCCGGCCATGGAAACGTTGCGATGGTTGCGTGCCATTGGCGATACCATCTTTGCCGTAGGGGTATTGTTTTTGGCCTGGTTCGTGTTTGGCCTGAAAGGTGGATGGTCTGTTGAAAAGAAAGATTGAGGGTTGTCTAAACCAAACATCTGAAATACCAAAGCCAAGGAGAGGCTGCCCAACAAGGCAGCCTCTTTTTTCTTTTTTGTCGTTCCCACAAGCCTGAAAGAAGACCTTTGAAAGCCTTTGCCGCAATCCCCGGCAGCCCTAATCGGGAACCTTGAAAGCCGCTTCCGGAAACCTTGAAAGCCGCTCCCAAGAACCTTGAAAGCTGCTCCCAAGAACCTTGAAAGCCGCTTCCAAGAACCTTGAAAGCGGCTCCCGAAAACCATGAAAGCGGCTTTCGAAACCCTCAAAAGCCGCTTTCGGAAACTTTGAAAGCCCCTTCTGAATTTCCCGGAAAACGTAACGAAAATTTCTGGATGCCTGATGAGGTCGTTTACTGCCCGATTTTTTCATTGATCGCACCACAAAGAGGGAGACATTTTTTGACACCCTCTTTGACGGAACGGCTTACTGTTTCATGAATCGGATAAGAAACAGATCTTCACTTTTTTTCTCAACCCAATGGTCAATTCCCAGACCCGAAGCCTTTTCAATAAGGGGGACGGTCAATAACGGGGCTGTGAGCTCATAAATTTCGCCCCGGGGAAGATCTTTCAGGTCGGCCATAACCTGATGTACCGGCATTTCCCCGCCGTCGAGCATGGAACGAATATCGAAGCGTCGGTTAATTTTTGACGGCTCGTACCATTCCGGACAATTGTAATGAATATTCACCTCGCCGGCTTCGACCTCTGAAAGGGTATCCTGTCCCACCTCATGCCGCAGACGGTTTACCAGGTCCTGAACCTTCACATTGCCTATGGCGGCGGCCTGCTGAAGGGTGGTGACCCTGGCTATGGTCTTTCGCAAAAGAGGATTTTTCAACCTTTTAAATGCCGGTGTTACGCCAATTAGAATCTCTTCCAATTGGGGATAGGTCTCTAAGATCTGTAATATTTTCGTTTTGGGGGTAATGATAAGTTTCTGTTCCATAATATAATCCCTGTAAAATTTATTTTAGTCATTGCCCGGGTGGACCCCGCAATGAGTTTTTAGTTTATCCGGTTCCTCTCAACCTTAACCACCTATTAACCTATTTGCCTAATGACCTATTGACCTATAGGCCTATTTGCCTAATGACCTAATGACCTATTGACCTATTTGCCTAATGACCTATAGGCCTATTGACCTAATGTGCCCAACCTCCTGCCTTCTAAAGGCTATGACTGGTAGTTGAGAATTCTCTGTTCGCCTTCCAGTTTTCGCAATTCGGTTAAGTCTTGCGATACTTCCAGCGTCCCAAGATATTGGCCGTTGTCATCGCGTAAAGCAAAATATTGGATATAAATAAATCTTCCCCGCATTTGAATCCAGAAGGGGGCATGGCTTTGTCGGCCGCTTCGGAAGTCATCGAGGATTTTGTCCACAATATGAACGCTGGCCGGGGGATGGCAATAGCGCACATCGCGGTTGATGATGGCTCTGCTTCTGGTAAAGATACGGTGCGGACTCTGAGAGAAATATTTTACTTTATCGTCCTTGTCCACAAAGGTGATATCCACAGGCAGGGTGTTGAAAATCTGAATTAATTCCTGTAACGATAAGCTGCCGGAGGGCATCTGTATTCGGCCGTTGATATTGGTGATGGCATCCTCTTCGGCGGTGGCAAGGGATGTCTCCGGTTTCCATTCGGTTTGCGGATCAACAAGGCAATAGCCAATCTCCAGTGTTTGTTGATAGACCTGCCACCATTCGGCATCGGTGAGTTGGTCCAGGGCCATGGGGAGGAGTATTTCTTCCTCTTTGGTGACCATATCGGTGATGCTGGAAAGGGCAGCAGCAATAAGCATGTCATACGATGTCAGCAAATCTTCGGGTGTTAAACCTTCGGTATTCAGTATTTCAATGGCCCCTTTCAGCTGTTCACGGGCTTCATCGTGTTTTCCCCACATCACTTTGGGCGGGCCGGTTATTCCTTTTTGTTCCAGAAAGGGAAAGATAAGGTACTCTTTACGTTGATAATGCTTATCCACATCCATGAGATTATTAAAAATCTGTTTCAGAGAAAGCAGGTTTTTCTGAAAGTTGGTTTGACCCTCTCGCCTGATTTGGTCGAAGACCTCTCTGGCCTGATTGCATGTTTTTGTGAGCTCGCGATTCTCTTTGATGAAAGTGTCCACGGGATGTCCCGGCGGAATCTCTTTGGCTGCCGATAGGTCCACATGGCCTTCCAGAACTTCGGAATGGACGTCACAGAGTTGTAGCACCTCTTCCACCGGTAATCCCTCTTCAATGAGTTCCTGTTCTACTTCTACCACTTCACCGTAAGGAATGCTTTTTAATGTTTGGATCAGGTCGGCGCGTACCTGATGTGGATTATCGCCCTGATGAAGTCTGAGGATGAGAGCTTTTAGTTTTTCTTTTCGATAAAAGGAATTGTTTAGTAATTCGCTCATGGCAAGTTGTTTTTAATGTTATTGTTTGATACCTAATGGCTTCTCCGGTTCTAAAAATGGTTTAAGGGTATTGTTTTTAACACAAAGGATGCATATATCCTTTTTTACAAATATAGCTTTTTTAGTATTTTCGGATAGATATTTGGGGGAAATAAATAATATGTAAGTAAATTCGGTTTACTAATGACAATAGCCGCGGAGATATTGAAATCATTTAAGTTGATTGTTAATTACAAAGAAGTACCATGACCGTTCAGGACGACATAATTGCAAAAACCAAAGAGTATGTAAAAAATACGCTTAAAGGCGCCGAGGGTGGCCACGACTGGTGGCACGCACTACGGGTATGGAAGATGGCCTGCCGGATAGCAGAGGAAGAACCGGCCGATCGTCTGGTGGTGGAACTGGCCGCCTTACTGCACGACATTGCCGATTCCAAATTTCATGATGGCGATGAAGAAGTGGGGCCTCGCAAGGCGGTAGCCTTTCTCCGTCAATGGGATGTGCCCGATGAAACGGTGAAGCATGTGGAGATGATTGTCCGGAACGTATCCTTTAAAGGAGGTAACGAAGCGTCCTCTTTTGGTTCGAAGGAGCTGGATATTGTCCGGGATGCCGACCGACTGGATGCCATTGGCGCCATTGGCATTGCCAGAACGTTTAATTACGGTGGGTATAAAAATCGAGAATTGTATAACCCGGAAATCAAACCTAACCTGAATATGACCAAGGAAGCATACAAGGCAAGTACATCACCAACCATCAACCACTTCTATGAAAAACTGCTGTTACTCAAAGACCGGATGCATACCAAAACCGGCAGAGCCCTGGCCGAACAGCGACACCGGTTTATGGAGCAATTTCTCGATGAATTTTATGACGAATGGGACGGAAAACGATGATGGAGGGGTGTTCCTGCGTTGCCATACCTTTTTCGCAAACCTTTGCAGAAAGGGCAAAATCTCTTTTTTCCTCTTTTCTTGATGTCTCGACTGAGGGCGTGAATAAATGTTAAGAGGTTGAAATATAGTGAAATGTTGGATGGCCTTGGGCACGGCCTGTCCCCGGATCTTATAGATATCAGTCCGAAAATAATCTCCTTTTAGGTATCTTTGGATTATTGATAATTAAAGTTTTATGAATAATCCAAAAACAGAATTGTTATGAAGCAATTGACAGGTATATTAATGATGCTGGTCATGACCGTTTGGGCGCATTCTGCTGAATTGCAATCTCCTGATGGGCGTTTCCATCTTCAGTTTGAAGTAAAAGGAGGAATTCCGGTCTATCAACTGACTCTCGAGGGTCAACAGGTTATTGGAGAAAGCCGGCTGGGGTTGGAAATCAAAGATATGAAACCGTTGACCGGCGACTTTCAACTCATCCGGGTGGATGAGAGTTCCTTCGATGAGACCTGGCAACCCGTATGGGGTGAGTTTAAGGAAATCCGAAACCATTACAATGAAATGGCGGTAACGTTGAAGCAGAATGATCCTGAACGTATGATGGTCATTCGTTTTCGTCTTTTCAACGATGGGCTGGGCTTTCGTTATGAGTTTCCGCAACAGGACAATCTGACCTATTTTGTGGTGACCGATGAGAAGACCCAGTTTGCCATGACCGGTGATCATACAGCCTATTGGATACCCGGCGATTATGACACACAGGAATATGATTATACAACCTCCAGACTGTCGGAAATCCGAAAGCTGATGAAGAGTGCCATTTCTCCCAATGCCTCTCAAACGCCGTTCTCGGATACCGGGGTTCAAACCGCTTTGATGATGAAAACCGACGACGGCCTATACATCAACCTGCATGAGGCGGCGCTGGTGAACTATTCCTGTATGCATCTGGAACTGGATGATAAAAACATGATTTTTGAGGCCCATCTGACGCCCGATGTTCTGGGAAATATGGCTTATATGCAGGCCCCCACCCATACCCCCTGGCGCACCGTTATTGCCAGTAAGAATGCCGGCGACATTTTGCTTTCCAATATTACGCTGAATCTGAATGACCCCTGTGCCTATGAGGATGTTTCATGGATCGAACCGGTAAAATATGTGGGTGTTTGGTGGGAAATGATCACCGGTAAAAGTTCCTGGGCCTATTGCGACCTGCCTTCGGTGAAACTGGGTGAGACCGACTATTCCAGGGTGACGCCCAACGGGCGGCATGGCGCCAACACGCCAAATGTGAAAAAAACCATCGACTTTGCTGCCGAACACGGCTTTGACCAGGTGCTGGTTGAAGGTTGGAATATTGGCTGGGAAGACTGGTACGGAAAATCCAAAGAATATGTGTTTGATTTTCTTACCCCTTATCCCGACTTCCATCTGGAAGAGCTGCGCGATTATGCCAAAAGCAAAGGGGTGCGACTGATGATGCATCACGAGACTTCCAGCTCTGTTCGTAATTATGAGCGGCATCTCGACAAAGCCTATCAGTTTATGGTTGACAACAACTACAATGCCGTGAAGAGTGGTTATGTGGGCAATATTATTCCTCGTGGTGAACACCATTACGGACAATGGATGGTCGATCACTATTTGTATGCCGTAAAAAAAGCTGCAGAGTATAAAATCATGGTCAATGCCCATGAAGCGGTTCGGCCCACCGGTCTTTGCCGCACCTATCCGAACCTTATCGGCAATGAGTCGGCCCGCGGCACCGAGTTTGAAGCCTTTGGCGGAAGCCATCCCGACCATACCACGATTTTGCCGTTTACGCGTTTGATTGGCGGACCGATGGATTATACGCCGGGGATCTTCGAGCAGGATATCAGCAAACTCAATCCCGACAATGACTCGCATGCCAATACCACCCTTGCTCGTCAGCTGGCACTGTATGTCACCATGTACAGTCCGCTGCAGATGGCTGCCGACCTTCCGGAAAATTACAATCGCTTTATGGATGCTTTCCAGTTTATCAAAGATGTTCCGGTGGAATGGGATGATACCAAAGTGCTGGAAGCCGAACCGGGCGACTTTATCACCTATGCCCGTAAAGAAAAAGGTACAGGAAACTGGTTCGTGGGACGTACCAACGACGAAACAGCCCGCGTTTCCAAAATCCAACTGGATTTCCTTGAACCCGGCAAAAAATATGAGGCCACCATCTACTCCGACGCCAAAGATGCCCACTACAAAACCAACCCGCAGGCTTATGAGATTAAAAAACGGACGGTGACCAGTAAAACCAAACTAACCATAAAATGTGCACCCGGTGGAGGATATGCCATCTCTATTATTGAGAAGTAAACTATAGGAAATAACACTATGAGGCAACCGGGCCGTTAGAAAAACCGAAAGTGGGGTACGCATAAATATGCTGATACCCCACTTTTTTTAATTCTAAACTTTTCTGTATATCCTTATCTTAAATCTATAGATCTAACATCTAAAAATCTAACCACTATAGTCCACTGTGTCTTCGTGACTGTTTTTGTTTGTGCACTAATACTTTAAAGAAGGCCCAGAATCCGGAGGCTTTGACCAGCAGTTCCGAAATGGTGGCGTTATCCGGAACGGAGATGCGTTTTAAACGGAAGGGGTCGTCGTTTCTGCTGTTGTAGCCCACATCGAGGGTTACGGCGGCTTCGTAACCGGCTTTTTTGCACAGGCGGATGTCGCGTTCACTGTAATCGCCGTTGGGGAAGGAGAAGAAGCGACAAGGCTTGCCGGTGAGTTCTTCCGTTTTCTTTTTCGAAAGTTGGATCTCTTCCAGGGCGGTGTTGTCATTACAGTGGGGTAAAATGGGATGAAAGAGGGTGTGAGATCCGAATTCCACCAGCCCGGATTGCTGCATGTCCACGATTTCTTCTTTGTTGAGAATCAGTCGTGTGTCGTATTCTTTGGTTTCGACAAATCCCATTCGGTTAAGAGCACTGATTCTGGAGGAATTGGAAACGGTTTTCAGCTCTTTTTTTTGTTTTTGATTGTTGACGAAAGAGAACCAGGGATGACGGTTGGTGTTGGCCATCGCTGCCATCAGAAAGATGGTGACCGGTATTTGATGTTTTTCGAGGACGGGCAGCAAGGCATAGTTGGAAGCCCATCCGTCATCAAGGGTAACAATAAGCGGATAGGCGGGTAATGACCATTTATTGGCCTGAGTCGTATCCATGAACCGGGATAGTGAAATGATATTGTATCGTTTTTTTAATGCTGTGATGGCTTTGTCAAAATATTCCGGAGAAGGATGATGAAACATCAGGATGGTGACCTTTTTTTTCTGAAGAAAATGGCGAAACAACCATGGTAGTCCCGAAAGATACAGGTCCAGGGCATTGAGTTTACTCAGAAATGACATAATTTGAAATTTGTAATTATACAATGCAAAGATAGGAGGGTTTTGCGGGAAAAATTGAAAAAATTCGAGTAAGAGAGAATTGATGCGATGTTTTTTTTAAGATCGTTTTTAATGTAATGGCAATGAAACGGTAACGGTGGTTCCTTCTCCGTAAGTAGAGGAAAGTTCAATGGTTCCGCCGAGCAGTAGGACAATTTCCCGAGCATTGGTGAGACCAATCCCGGCGCCGTCGTAAACTTTTTCTTTGGATTCGGCTACTTTGCAGAATTTTTTAAAAACCATATCCGTCTGATCATCAGGGATACCAATGCCACTGTCGGAGACACTAAGCTCGTAGTGATAGGGCGTTTTTCTGCACACTAATGTCACACCACCGGAATCGGTGTATTTGAAGGCATTGTCAAGCAGATAGCCCATGAGTCGCTTCAGTAGCTTGGGGTCGGTATTCAGTTGTATTTCGCACCCGTCGCTTAAAACCCGGAAAAAAAGATCCGGTTTTTCTTTCGCTCTTTTGAGGTCATATTCTTCCTGAAGCTCTCGTAAGATCTCACGGGCCATAAAGAGTTCTTTTTTTACCGGGGTTTGCCCTTTTTCCAGTTGCGCAAAGAGAAGCGTGTCTTCAATGAAACGAACCAGTTTACTGCTATTGCTTGCGATATGATCAAAGAATTCCCGCCTTTCTGCCGAAGTGGATTGCGAATCGGCCATAAGTTCTGAAAAGCCAACAATGGCCATGAGGGGCGTTCGTATTTCATGGCTTAAATTTTCCAGGAAGGAGGATTTAAGATGATCTGATTCTTGTGCCCGTTCTTTTTCTATGGTTATTTTTTTTTGTGCAATTTCCAGTTGATTGAAAGATCTTTCCAACGAGTTCATCATCAGATTAAAGTGATCGCCCAGTTCCTGCATTTCATCACTGCTGGAGATGTCCGCTCTGATGCTAAGATCGCCATCGGTGGCTTTTCTGAAACTATTCAATAGCGTGTTAATCGGCATCGTAATGTATTTACTGAAATAGAGGGCCAGGAAAAGTGCGACTAAAAATCCGCCGATTAATACAAAGAACAGTGCCCTGATTAATATGAAAACGTCCTCAAATATTTCATCTTGTGAAACGACCAGGACTACCATCCAACCGTTTTTTAAACAATCGAAAGCCAGCACAGAGGATTGAATGCCATTTTCTTCATTGATCAGAATAACATCTTTCCGGTTTTTTCCAATGGAATCCAACCAGGTCTGGGAAATTGGTTTGAATGGCGTCTGATTTGTTTGTGGATATACCAAATTATGATGGTTGTCAAATAGTAAAATTTGCCCGGTTTTAAAGAGTTGAATGGTATCGAGATAGGCACTTAACCGGTCGAAATTGAAATCGGATCCCAGACAACCAATAAATAGAGAGTCGGCAAAAATAGCCTTGGAATAGGAAATGACATTCATGTCCCAGTCGGGCCAGTAATAGGGGGAAGTCCAGGTTTCTCCCTGATCAATGGCCTGGGTCCACCAGTGCATGGAAGGGTGAAAAAGATCTTTTTGGGCGATGTTGTATTCTGTACTTCGGGTATATACGCCATTTTGTTTGCGGTCGAAAAAGCTAATGGTATGGTCGCCATCTATCTTTTCCCCATCAAAAACGAACCACAAACTCATGGGGCGCATTAGGTGAAGAATTTCTTTTACATGGGGCAGGAATTCGCTTTCGAACTGATCGAGGCTTTTGTCATCGACGAAGTGCTGCTCGGGATTAAAGGAGCTTCGAAATGCGGCCTCCAGGGCAAGAGAAACCTCTTTTAGATGTATGAATTGGTTTTCAATATTTTGAGTTGTAATCTGCATTTGTAGTTCCATAAGACGAATGGCATCCGCCCTGGCCTGTTTCCTGGCCAGGTAAATGCCGGGCAAACCGGCCAGTATCATAGCAATTGAGACCAGTGCTACCATCAGTACCGTAAGCTTTCGTCTGAAACCGTACATCGTTTTGTCTGGATTAATAAATAAAAAATTCTTATTGCAGATTCCTCTTTCGGATGAGCTGTAAAGGTGCTTGTCACAAGCCAAAATAATAAAATTAGTTTATGAATGCTACCTTTAAGGATTAAATATTTAACGAAATATCAATATTTTACCTAAGAAGTCGATTGGGATATTTTGTTTTATTGTTTTGGAAAACACATTGACAAGAGTTGTTGAAACTTCTTGGCGATCAAAAGAGCCGGGGTTGCAGGATGAGCCATTTTAAATGGGGATGGCAAATTGATGGTCGAAACAGACCATTTTCTCTAATTGGAGAAACAGGGTGTTTAACAATTCGGATAAATCATAGATTAACATAAGCGGCAGCAAATCATCGTTGTTTGTGCCGCTTGAGAAGAAGGCTTTTATTGAGTATCCCTGAAATGCTGGATTCGACTAATATATTTTCCGACGATATCAAACTCAAGATTGACCACCGTTCCTTCCTTAATCTGATGAAAATTGGTGTGTTCGTATGTGTAGGGAATGATGGCTACAGAAAACTGATTGTCCCGGCTATTGACAACGGTCAGGCTCACCCCGTTGACGCAGACCGATCCTTTCTCAACGGTGAGATAGCCCATGGCCGCTTTCTCTTTGTCGGTTTGGTACTGAAAGGTGAAGTACCAACTTCCATCGGCTTCTTTCACTTCGACACACCTGGCCGTCTGATCCACATGGCCCTGTACAATGTGGCCGTCCAGACGTCCATTGAGGAGCATACTGCGCTCAATATTTACTTTATCCCCTACACTCAGCAGTCCCAGGTTCGATTTTTCCAATGTTTCGCGGATGGCAGTGACCGTATAGGTGTCGCCCTCTTTTTTTACCACGGTCAGACAAACCCCATTGTGTGAAACGCTCTGATCAATTTTTAATTCATGGGTAAAAGAGCATCTTAATGTCAAATGAACGTTACCTTTGTCTTTTTCTACTGCTACCACTGTAGCCGCCTCTTCAATGATTCCTGAAAACATAATGAAATAATTTTGTTTTTAATTATTTAGGCAATATGTGGGTTAAGAAACATAATTTGAATTTTTCTGTTTTTTATATTTAGGAAATCGCTAAATTAGAAACAATTTTTGTAGAAGAACAATCCTTAAAACATATCTTTATGCCGGTAACTGTTAAAAGTCGCTATCTGGGTAACTTACGAGTGGAAAACACCCATCTGCAATCGGGGACCAAAATCATTACCGATGCACCGGTTGACAACAGGGGAAAAGGAGAATCGTTTTCTCCCACGGATCTGTTGGCAACTTCTCTGGGATGTTGCATTACGACGATTATGGGAATTGTGGCGGAAGATCATGGAATAGACATAGAAGGAACGGAAGTGGAAATCACCAAGATGATGTCGGAAAGTCCCAGAAAAGTCAAGGAAGTGGTGGTTGAGTTCTTCTTCCCCCCAAAAGTTTATTCGGAAAAGGAAAAACAGATTATTGAGGGTGTTGCCGGTACCAGTCCGGTTCCTCTGAGTCTTTCTTCGGAGTTAAAACAGACGATTCGTTTTTATTGGTAGAATATTAATTGTTTATGATATGATATTGCTGACGGGAGCAACAGGACTCGTTGGATCGCATGTTCTGTTTTCGTTAACATCCAAGGGGCATAAAGTTAGGGCCGCAAAACGCGAGACCAGTGACCTTGGGCAGGTTGAGGCTATTTTTAAATATTATGCAAAGGAGAATGCTGCCGCGTTATTGGCAAAGGTGGAATGGGTGGATGCTGATCTGGAAGATTATTTCTCCATTGAGGAGATGCTTAATGGCGTGAATTATGTGGTTCATGCTGCGGCAAAAGTGTCCTTTAATCCCGGTGAAGCCGGCAGAATGTTGAAGGTTAATGCCGGTGGTACGGCGAATTTGGTGAATGCCTGTCTGGATAAAGGGGTAAAAAAATTAGTATATGTTAGTTCCATCTCAAGTTTGGGCCGTCATCCGGATGGTAAAGAGGTGGACGAAAACGTGGAGTGGCAGCCCGACGAGAACCGATCGGCGTACTCTCACAGCAAATTCAGGGCAGAAATGGAAGTGTGGCGGGCATCGAAAGAGGGACTTCCCGTTATCATCGTTAATCCTTCGGTTATTATTGGACCGGTAGATTGGCGACGAAGCAGCGGAAAACTATTTTATTCTGTCCGGAAGGGGATGCCTTTTTATACCTACGGAGTTACCGGATTTGTGGATGTCCGGGATGTGGCTGAGAGTATATCCTTATTACTGGAAAGCGACGTGGTAAATGAACGGTTTATTCTGAATGGCGAAAACTTATCGTTTAAGGAATTTTTTTCCAAGGTAGCACATTCTCTGAATAGACGACCTCCCTTTATCAATGCCCGACCTTGGATGGCGGATATAGGCTGGCGATTGAACCATTTGTTGTGTCTCATTGTGGGGAAAGCACCCGCTATTACAAAGGACACCGCCAATGCCGCCCATAACAAGTCGTATTATTCTGCCGAAAAATTTTCCAAACGCTTTGGATTCTCATTTCGTTCCATTGACGAGGCGATTGAGAACACTATAAAATGGTATAACTCCAGACAATAAACTATTCATGAGTCGTACAAAGACTGCAAAATCAAAAGGAAATTCTTCATCCGGGAAAAGCGGCTTGGTTCGTTTTAGAAATTGGTTGCTACGGATAACTTTTAAACTGCTGATAGGGGCGATTGCTTTTTTGGGTGCGCTATTACTTCTGGTATACCTTGGCTTGTTCGGGCCTATTCCGTCGAAGGATGAATTGAAGCGGGTTTCCAATCACACGGCGTCCGAGGTTTATTCGGCCGATGGGGTGATGATTGGTAAATTTTTTATCGAAAACCGAAGACATATCGAAAACAAAGATATTTCGGAGCATGTTATTCATGCCCTTATTGCCACGGAGGATAGTCGTTTCTTTGAACACAAAGGGCTTGATTATATTAGTATGGGGAGGGTTTTTCTGCATTCTGTGTTGTTAGGAGACCGGCGGCAGGGGGGAGGTAGTACCATTAGCCAGCAGTTGGCCAAGAACCTTTATCCCCGGCGTCCTTATAAGTTTCTTTCTCTGTTAGTGAATAAATCCAGAGAAATGTTTACAGCAGCCCGATTAGAGGAGGTTTACACCAAAGCAGAAATTCTTAACCTTTATCTCAATACCGTTCCGTTTGGAGAGAATATTTATGGCATTGAAGTGGCCGCCAATCGCTTCTTCAGCAAATCATCGGCCGATCTGCAGCCGCATGAGGCCGCTACGCTGGTGGGAATGCTTGCTGCCAATACTCTGTATAATCCCCGCCTTCATCCCGAAAAAAGCAAAAAAAGACGTAATACGGTTATTGACAGAATGGTGGCGCAGGAATTTCTTTCAAAAGAAGAGGGGGTAACCTATAAGGGGTTGCCTCTGGGCCTCAATTACCGGGTACTTGACCATGATGACGGACCAGCACCGTATTTTGTTGAGCATATTCGCATACAGGCAAAAAAAATTTTGAAGGAGCAGTATAATGATTCCATTCATTTGTATGAAGATGGTCTGAAAATATTTACGACTCTCGATTCGCGTCTTCAGCGTTTTGCTAATGAGGCGGTGAATAACCAGATGGTTCGTCTGCAAAAGGAATTTGACCACCATTGGCGAAATCGAAATCCCTGGGAAGGACATCCTGAAATTTATGTGTCCGCCATAAAAAAGTCAGTCCGCTATCAATCTCTTAAAGAAAAGGGGCTGTCGGAAAATGAGATTATGCAGAAGATGGAGAAACCCGTCAAAATGGTAATACTAAAAAACGGACAAGAACAAAAAGTAGAGATGTCGCCGGCCGATTCTGTTGGATGGGCAATTCAACAGCTTCAGGCAGGTTTTTTGGCGGTTGATCCGGTTACCGGTCATGTGCTGGCATGGGTGGGAGGAACAAATTATAAGTTTTTCCAATACGATCATGTTTTGTCAAAACGACAAGTGGGGAGTACTTTTAAGCCTTTCGTTTATGCTACGGCATTGGAAGAAGGTTACGATCCTTGCGATTATATCAGCAATGAGCGTCGGGTTTATAAACGGTTTAATGACTGGTCGCCGGTAAACAGTGACGGGAATCATGATGGGTATTATTCGGTTCAGGGGGCTTTGGTGCATTCCGTCAATACGGTAACTGCAGAACTGACTGTGGATGTGGGAGCCCACGATGTGGCCGATCTGGCGCGGAAGGCCGGTATAGAAAGTGACCTGCCGGATGTTCCCTCTCTTGGCCTGGGAACGGCAGAACTGTCACTCTATGAAATGGTGGGAGCCTATACCGCTTTTGCAAATTATGGGAATGGCATTGAACTTCAAAGCCTGTTGCGTATTGAAGATGCGAAAGGAAAAGTGCTTTATGAAGCCAAGCCTTCAGCGTTGCGGGACGTTGCTTTTGAAGAGCGTACTGCCCGTTTTATGGTCCACATGTTACAACAGGTGGTGGAGCGGGGAACGGCGAGGTCTCTCAAGGGATTGTTTGGCATTCGATCTCAGTTGGCAGGCAAAACGGGTACTACTCAGAATAATGCAGACGGGTGGTTTATTGGGTTTAGTCCCGGACTGGTTGCCGGAGCCTGGGTGGGAGCCGATAATCCGGGTATTCGATTTCGAAGCATGTCACTGGGACAGGGTGCCCATACAGCGCTTCCCATTTTTGGGCGTTTTATGCAGAAGACAGAACAGTCTTCTTTCTACCAGGGGATTGGCCGGCGCAGCTTCTATCCGTTACCAGAAGGACTTATTTCAAAGGTTGACTGTCCGGATTATTCGATGGAAGATCCTGATCTGAATTTCTTTGAACGCTTATTTGGGGGTAAAAAGCAAAAAAGCGATGGCGAAGATCCTTCAAAAGCAGAGGATGAGGAGAAAGAAGATAAAGGAAAATCCCTGCTGGAAAGGATGAAAGATATATTCAGAAGAAAAGAGCAATAGGATCAGGCTCCTAAAGTGTTCCGATCTCTTTTTGTTCTTTCCGTGTCATACCTTTTACCACCAAATCATATGATTCTTTGATCCATTGTTTCAGTAAATCATCAGGTATCGATCCGTCCACTTCTATGGTGTTCCAGTGTCTTTTATTCATGTGATAACCGGGTTTGACAGCAGCGTACCGTTCGCGTAATTCAATGGCTTTTTCGGGGTCACATTTTAGGTTGATCCAAAAGGGACCATCCAGGCTGGTCAGGACAAACATCTTGCGACCAACTTTAAAGACAAGGGCGGTCTCGTCGAAGGGAAGATCTTCGGATGTTGCGGGTAGGGAAAGGCAAAAGTTTCTAAGCTCTTCGATGTTCATTTATTTGAGAATTGTCTATGTTATGGGTTAAATAGGATTCGCATAGCTGCGTTTTATGAATGCTCTTGTCCCGATGGGGCGGGAGAAGTTATGATAACGCTTATTGGTCATGCTCGTTTTATAGGTATATGTTTATTTAACAAACAGGTTTCGGGAGCGATGGTTTACTTTGCTCTGTGCATCCTGTACCACCTCTATTCTCACAGGATTAAGGGGAGGGGCGAAATGCATCCACAATATGTTCCATTTGCCATTGGTCCTCATCCTCGCTGGGAAGCCAACAAATGACATCGAAGCGGGTTTGACAGTCCAATTCATGTTCTAAAATAAAAGCCTCAGCAGCAGAAACGATGGCGTTGATTTTAGCCGGAGAGATGGTGTCTCTGGGATGTTCATGGTATTCAGACGTTCGAGTTCGAACTTCAACCATAACCAGTTCGTCATGGTCCCATGCAATGATGTCAACTTCATAATGCAAGTGTCGGTAGTTCCGCGCCACAATAATGTATCCTTGATCGAGCAGGTAAGCTGCGGCTTTTTCCTCCCCTTTTTTGCCAAGTTCATTGTGTCTTGCCATGAATAATGTGCTTTTTGGGCATGATTTATTGATTCTTTTTTTGAGTTTGGAGAAAGTCCGATAACTTCATGGGTATACTAGCAATCCGCCGTTGTCAGCAACCTGAAGGTGGACATGAGCTCCCAAGAGTATTGGTTCATTTGGAGATTCATGTCCGGCAGGAAAATCGAATAAAACGGGATAGTCGTAATGTTCTACCATCTCTCTAATCACTTCTTGTGCGGAATATCCAAAGGGGATGGTTCCCTCATTCATTTCTGTCAGGTGGCCAACGATGAGTCCTGACAGATATTCCAGTTTTTTGCTTAGTTTGAGATGATACATCATACGGTCCAGATGATAGATTTGTTCGCCCACTTCTTCAATGAAAAGAATTTTTCCACGTGGATCGAAATCATAGGCTGACCCGATTAGAGCGGACAAAAGAGAGAGATTACCTCCGACGAGTTGTCCTGCTGCCGTCCCAGCCCTATTAAAGCGGTTGGGATCGGTGTGATAAACCATATCATGACCTTGGAGTAAACCCAGTAAACTGTCCCACTCCGCACCAACGGTTGGATCGTCGGGAAGGTTAACAGGCATGGGGCCGTGTACAGATACCGCATTGAAATTGTTTTGCAGGGTAGCGTGAAGCACTGTGATGTCGCTAAACCCTACCAGCCATTTTGGGCGAGCGGGTATTTTTGAGAAATCCAAATCTTCAATGATGCGAATGGTGCCATATCCTCCCCTACAACACCATATTACTTCTATTTCAGGATCGTCGATCATCGTTTGAAGATCCTTTCTCCGTTGTTCATCTGTGCCGGAAAATTGGTGGTGGTTTTCGGTTAGATAATTCCCTTTTCTGCAGCGAAAACCATGGGTTTCTAGAAAGGTTTCTGTTTTGGGGATGATGTTTGGATCTATTCTGCCGGCAGGCGCGACAAGCCCAAACAATGCACCTTTTTTTATAAAGGGTGGTTTTGCAATCGACATATCTTATTGCTTTGAGAACAAGAATTTAACATCTTTAGTTATCTTTGTGAAGTTAAACAAAACCTGGCTTATCTGCTCGGTTTTGTTTTGTTTTTGTTGTTGGTTGCGATTTAAATTTTTGAAATACAAATATATAATAAGGTCAGAAACAATATTATGAAGAATTTTAAACGAACACTTGTTACTACTGCCCTTCCCTATGCCAACGGTCCGGTTCATATTGGCCATCTGGCCGGGGTTTATGTGCCAGCCGATATTTATGTGAGGTATCTGAGATTAAAGGGGGACGATGTCTTATATATCGGGGGATCGGATGAGCATGGTGTCCCTATTACGCTGAAAGCACGAAAAGAAGGTGTTTCTCCTCAGGATGTGGTGGACAAGTATCATACGCTGATTAAAGATTCTTTTGAAAAATTTGGAATCAGTTTTGATATTTATTCTCGCACCTCCAATTCAACACATCATAAAACGGCTTCTGAATTTTTTAAGAAACTATATGATAAAGGTGTTTTTATAGAGAAAGAGAGCGATCAGTATTACGACGAAGAAGCCGGACAGTTTTTGGCCGACCGTTATATTACCGGTACCTGCCCACATTGTAACAATCCTGCTGCTTACGGCGATCAGTGTGAAAGTTGTGGGACTTCACTCAATGCCACAGATTTGATTAACCCCAGATCGGTGATATCAGGTAGCACCCCTCAGCTTCGCAAAACGAAACATTGGTATCTGCCGCTTGATCGTTATCAAGAATTTCTGGAAAAGTGGATTTTGAAAGAGCATAAAGAGTGGAAACCCAATGTTTACGGGCAATGTAAATCCTGGTTGGATTTGGGGCTTCAGCCCCGGGCTGTAAGCCGAGACCTTGATTGGGGAGTCCCGGTGCCTGTAGAGGGTGCTGAGGGAAAAGTATTGTATGTGTGGTTCGATGCCCCTATTGGATATATCTCGGCAACAAGAGAGCTGACACCCGACTGGGAGAAATACTGGAAAGACCCTGAAACTAGAATGATCCATTTCATAGGAAAGGATAATATTGTATTTCATTGTATTGTTTTTCCAACCATGTTGAAAGCGGAGGGCTCATTTATCTTACCGGATAATGTTCCAGCCAATGAGTTTCTAAATCTGGAAGGAGATAAAATATCAACCTCGCGAAACTGGGCTGTCTGGCTTCATGAATATTTGGTTGATTTTGAAGGGAAGCAGGATGTTCTTCGGTATGTTTTAACGGCCAACGCCCCTGAAACCAAGGATAATGATTTTACATGGAAGGATTTTCAGGCTCGTAATAATAATGAACTGGTGGCGATCCTGGGCAATTTTGTTAACAGGGCGGTGGTATTGACGCATAAATATTTTGAGGGGAACGTTCCTGAGAAGGGAAAAACAGAAGTTTTGGATACACAGACTCTGGAAGCCATTCCTGATATCGTTAAACGAGTGAGCGCTAACCTTGATCATTTTAAATTCAGGGAGGCATTGCGTGAAGCTATGAGTCTGGCCAGACTGGGAAATAAATATTTGGCTGATACAGAACCCTGGAAATTGATCAAAACCGACGTCGAACGTGTAAAAACAATTTTGAATGTATCACTTCAAATAACCGCTAATCTTGCCGTGGTAATGGAGCCGTTTCTTCCGTTTACTGCCCAAAAAATGCGTGATATGCTTAATATGACAGAGCCACGATGGGTGGATGGAGGAAACACAGAATTACTTAGTCCTTCGCATGCTATTGGAGAGGCAAAATTGTTGTTTGAGAAAATTGAGGATGCTAAAATACAGGAACAATTAGACCGTCTGGCCCGGACCAAAGTCAGCAATGAAGCTGATAATAAGGAAGCTGAACCTGCGAAGGAGGATGTTTCGTTTGAGGAGTTTACAAAGATGGATATCCGGGTTGGAACCATTCTGGAAGCAGAGAAGGTGCCTAAAACCAAAAAACTCCTTAAGCTTAAGGTGGATACAGGAATAGACAAGAGAACCGTTGTTTCCGGAATTGCAGGATATTTTGAGCCGGAAAAGATTATCGGTCAGCAAGTGTGTATTTTGGTTAATTTGGCTCCGAGAAAAATCAGAGGTATCGAATCGCAAGGGATGATATTAATGGCTGAAGACGCTGATGGGAGACTCGACTTTGTGGCCCCAACCACGAAAATAAAGGCCGGCTCTCAGATCAGCTAATTGGACAAATCAAGAAGTCTGTGTACGGAATGGCTTTGTGGCGTTTCTGCATTTTATTTTCAATGGCTTCGAAAGGGGTGTGAAATAGGTCTGGGGGATCTGAGTTTAGGGGTAAGTTATGTGGCCCCGGGGCAATTAAAATTTTTTCAATATTGAAAGAGTAGGCCCCAATTTATACCCTATTTTCAAAATGGACGAATGAAACGAGCATGGCGGCTTTTTGCCACAATAGAATATGTATAAAATTGCCTAAGCCATGCGAGTGCCATCAGACCAATGGATTAACCAATTTTTATACCGATGAAAAAGAGGCTGTTTTGTCCGTTGGACAAGGCAGCCTCTTTTTTTGTTTAACAAGAGAATAATGCTATTTATGGCTAAGTAACCATACGCTTTTAAATTGCTCGGTTTTTCTTAAATCCATCAGTCTGTTCACTGCTTTTTCTCTGTTGTCAAAAGCTTCCAGGGTGACTCTGAAACGTCCGTTTTCACTTCGAAGAATTGAGACATCCGGAAAACCTTCCATTTTCAGTTGCTTAACAGATTGCAACGCCGGTATTTCTTCCTTGAAACTTGCCACAATTAAATGAAAGGGTTTTGGGGTGGCCTCTGCCGGAGTGATCGGGGAAACCATGGTCGTTGGTTCCTGAATCTTTTCTTGGTGGTTAAGATTTTTGGTGGCAGGGAATTCAATATCCGCTTTTGCTATATTTTCATTGTTTGAATGAATTTCTGTTACAGCCGAAATTAAATGACCGGTATTGATTTGTTGTTGTTCCGGCATTTTGAGTTCAGGGGTAAAAAGAAATAATCCTGCGATCATGGCAGCCACTGAGCTCCAGTATCTGGGCGAACGACTTCGCAATAATCGTCTGACCGGTTCTTCTTGTCTTTGCCGGATCGCAATATCCTGAATGGGTTCAAAATGAAATTCAAAAAGACCATACGCATCAGGCAAAAGTTGATTTCTATGGTTCGGTGTGAATTGAAGATTTTTTAGGGCATCGGTTCTGAAAGTTCCAATGCCTTCTAAAGCAACAGTTTCACCTCGATTGATTCTATCTTGGAAATGGGTAATGAAATGTTTGATCTGTTCGGTACTTTTATCCCAAGAGACCTTCTCCATTAAGCAGATATGGTTTATTAGAAGTCCGTCGTTGTGAGACAAACTTCGGTTAAAGCCAATCTCTTTTTTGGGAGGTTGAAAAAGATTACGTTCCTCAACGATGACCGCCGGTTTGTAGTTGGCAACAAACCCACCCAGACCGGGAACGATGACGCAATCGTGCCGGGTCAATAAATCCAATATATACTTTTCTATTCTTGCCATATTGCAAATTTAAATAATTTATACGCCAATTGCTTAAAATTGTTTTAAACACCTGTTGATAAGTTGTTGACAACCAATTCAAGTCTTAGGTATTTCAGGGTCTAAATCAAAAATTTAAACGAAAGGTGAAATGAGTTCTGTTGTTGAAAAGATACAGGACGCAATTTCCATTTCGATTTTTGTTTTACTTAATGTTTCTTTGCCCTGGATTCGTTTCCTTTTCTTAATTTTACAAACTATATAGAGCAGATTGTATTGATAAAAGAGGGTGTAATTAAAATAAATCTGAAAATGAGCAAACAAATCTTGGTAACCGGGGGAACCGGGTACATCGGTTCTCACACAGTTGTAGAACTTCAAAATGAGGGCTTTGATGTTGTTATTGTTGACGATTTGTCCAATTCAAGCATTGAAGTGTTGGATGCCATTGAAAAAATTACCGGCAGGCGTCCTGCATTCGAAAAGTTTAATCTTACTGATCGGGATAAGACCAATGCCTTTTTTGAAAAGTATCCGAATATAGAAGCGGTCATTCATTTTGCGGCCTATAAAGCAGTGGGCGAATCGGTTGAAAAGCCTCTCGAATACTATCGTAATAATTTGGTGTCATTGATGAATCTTCTGGAAAATATGAAGAGACATGAGGTTGCCAATTTGGTGTTCAGTTCCAGTTGCACTGTTTATGGTCAACCCGATAAATTGCCTGTGACTGAAGATACGCCCCGCAAACCGGCTGAGTCGCCTTATGGAAATACCAAAGCCATATCGGAAGACATTATGCGTGATTTTAGTCAGGCTTCAAAAGATATTAAATGCATTGCCCTTCGGTATTTTAATCCCATTGGAGCACATCCTTCAGCGCTTATTGGTGAGCTTCCCGTAGGGGTTCCCAACAATTTGGTTCCATTTATAACCCAAACCGCTGCGGGAATACGTGACGAACTTAAGATATTTGGAGATGATTACAATACCCCTGATGGAACAGCCATCCGCGACTACATCAATGTGGTCGATCTGGCCAAAGCTCATGTGGTGGCCATTGATCGACTGATTAATAATAAACAAAAAGAATCTTTTGAATTCTTTAATATTGGCACCGGTGAAGGTTATTCCGTAATGCAACTGGTAAAAACCTTTATTGAGGTAACCGGTGTTGATTTGAAATATTCTGTTACGGGCAGAAGGGCCGGAGATATTGAAAAAATTTGGGCAGATACCTCTTATGCCAATGCCGAGTTAGGATGGAAAGCGGAAAAGACCCTGGAAGAAACACTTAAAAGTGCTTGGGAATGGGAAAAGCAACTCAGAAACCTGAAGTGATATGAAAAAAACGATATTGATTACAGGTGGGGCAGGATTTATTGGCTCCCATTTGGTTCGCCTTATGGTTAATAAGTATCCCGATTATAAAATTCTCAATCTGGATACCTTGACCTATGCAGGGAACCTTGAAAATCTCCGAGATATAGAAGGTCGTCCCAATTATACATTTATAAAAGGCGATATTACCGATGGAGCCGAGATGCTTCGTATATTTAGAGAGCATCGTCCTGAAGGGGTCATTCATCTGGCCGCAGAATCACATGTTGATCGGTCAATAAGTGATCCATTGGCATTTATTCGTACCAATGTTATCGGAACGGTTAACTTGTTGAATGCGGCTCGTGAATTGTGGAAAGATAATTGGGAAGGGAAGAGATTCTACCATATTTCTACTGATGAGGTTTATGGCTCTTTGGGGACAACCGGTTATTTCACCGAAGAGACGTCTTATGATCCCCGCAGTCCTTACTCTGCTTCAAAAGCCAGCAGTGATCACATGGTTAGAGCATGGCATCATACCTATAACTTACCGGTGGTGATCTCCAATTGTTCCAATAATTATGGACCGAATCAGTTTCCAGAAAAATTGATACCACTGGCCATTAATAATATTCGGCACAATAAACTGATACCTGTTTACGGGAAAGGAGAAAATGTTAGGGACTGGCTTTATGTGGAAGATCATGCCAACGCCATTGACCTTATTTTCCATCAGGGGAAAAACGGTGAAACGTATAATATTGGCGGCAACAATGAATGGACCAATATCGACTTGATTCGTAAACTTTGCCAGGTTATGGATAAAGCCTTAAACAGAAAACCCGGAGAGTCAGAAAAACTGATCACTTTTGTGAAAGACCGTGCAGGACATGATAAACGTTATGCCATCGATTCTTCTAAATTAATGAATGAATTGGGGTGGCGACCATCTCTTCAGTTTGAACAGGGGTTGGAAAAAACTGTGAAATGGTATCTCGATAATGAAGAGTGGCTGAATAGCGTAATAACTGGCGAATATGCCAACTATTACGCGCAACAATATGATAATCGCTGAACGAATAAAAAGAAGCAGGCCGACGAAAAGATTGTTTATTCTCTTTTGGACGGCCTGCTTTATCATTTTCAGATAAGCTTATGATTGGTTGGGCTACCTCTTATTCCACGGTAACTGATTTTGCGAGGTTTCTGGGCTGATCCACATTACAACCTCTCATGACTGCGATTTGATAAGAGATGATCTGTAAGGGAACCACAGCCAAGAGTGGAGATAGGGAGCGATGGCAGGCAGGTATTTCAATGACATGATTGGCCATCTTTTTAATGGTTTTTTCTCCTTGCGTGACGATGGCTACAATTTTGCCATTTCTGGCTTTAACCTCCTGAATGTTGCTAACGATCTTTTCGTAAGAGTCGTCTTTAACTGCCAAAACAAAAACAGGCATATTTTCGTCAATCAGGGCGATAGGTCCGTGTTTCATCTCAGCAGCGGGATACCCTTCGGCATGGATATATGAAATTTCTTTGAGTTTTAGTGCTCCTTCGAGTGCAACAGGATATAGAAGTCCCCGTCCCAGATACAAGGCATTGTTAACTTTTGTGTATTGATTGGCCACATCTTTAATAAACCCTTCGTGTTTGATGATTTCCCTCATCTTATCAGGAATCTCGGTAAGGGCATTTACCAGCTCTAAATAGTCTGAATCAGGAATCAGTTTTTTTCGGTGGCCAATGAGAAAGGCCATCATTGTAAGAACTGTAATTTGTGCTGTAAAGGCTTTTGTTGATGCTACTCCTATCTCTATTCCAGCGTGTGTATATACGCCTGCATCGGTTTCGCGGGCGATGGATGAACCTGCTACATTGCAGATGCCCAGAATGGTTGCATCACTTTGTTCTCGAACCATTCTAATGGCAGCCAAAGTATCGGCCGTTTCTCCACTTTGAGAGATGGCTATAACCACATCATCAGAATATATTATGGGTTTGCGGTAACGGAATTCAGATGCATATTCTACTTCTACAGGCACTTTGGCATACTCTTCCAATAAGTATTCGGCAACCAGTCCGGCATGCCATGAAGTTCCACAAGCTACAATTATTATTCGACGAGCATCGATCAGCTTGGGAAGAACATCTAAAATTCCACCCAAAAATATTTTGCTGTGATCCATCGAGATTCGTCCTCTGAAGGTGTCTTCTATCGAGGACGGCTGGTCATGGATTTCCTTGAGCATATAGTGTTCATAATCACCTTTATCAATTTCATCAATGCTCAATTCGATTTTATGAATTTGTGGTGTTTTAGTGTCGTTGTGTAAATTTTTCAGGTCGAAATGATCTGTGTCGATAACGGCTACCTCTTCGTCATTGAGAAAAACAACTTGGTCGGTATATTCAATAATAGGGGTGGCATCCGATGCCATAAAATACTCGTTTTCACCTACTCCGATAACCAGAGGACTTCCTTTTCTGGCAGCAATCAAACGGCCTGGTTCATCCGAGCAATAGATCACCAGCCCATAGGCCCCTACCACTTTGGTAAGTGCCAGTCGAACTGCCAGTTCGGCCGGCACCTTTTTTTCCATATAGATATTTTCGATAAGATTAGCCAATACTTCCGTGTCGGTGTCACTTTTAAAGGAAACGCCACGATTGGTTAATTCTTTTTTCAGGTGACTGTAATTTTCGATGATTCCGTTGTGGACTAGGATAAATTTTCCATTTTGGGACTGATGGGGATGCGCATTAATGTCATTGGGTTCTCCATGAGTAGCCCATCGGGTATGTCCCATTCCAATAGAACCTGAAATTTCTTTTCCTTTAACAATATTTTCTAAGTCTTTTACTTTCCCTTTGCATTTGTATAAATGCGTCTCGTCATTAATAAGGGCTATTCCTGCAGAGTCATATCCTCGATATTCAAGCCGTTTCAGGCCTTTAATTAAGATTGGATAAGCTGTTCTTTCACCAACATAAGCTACGATGCCACACATAAATTTTGGATATTAATTGAATTAAAGTTTTATAAAGATTTTATTTTTTCAGATATTATTTTTGCCAATTTTTCTTTTTTCTCAATATGATTGACTATGTCGCAGACGGTAGGATGTTTTTCAAATGCTCCTCGTACCTGCTCAAAATCGTTGTTGCGAATCTCATCTTCACCATCGAGCCCAAATCCGGTCTGTGCCTTTAGGGTAAATTCCTTGCGGGCATCTTCAAACATCATTTTATCTAGATTTACAACGGCTGATTTCCATTTGTCAATAAAATCGAGCAATTGCTGCTTTGATATGTTCGCCAAATCAATATTTAAGGCAGATTGAAACATGGCATAACTTCGGCTCCAGGCCCACATATAGTAATTATCATGCCACTCCATAAAGGTGTCATTCATCTCCTGAAAAGTATTGATTTTCCCATGCTCAATTTTTTCAGCCAGTTGGAGAACTTTTTCTTTTGGGACAATAAGACCGGCCATATCGACCCATTCTCCGGCCCCCTCTTCCGATTCCGGGATTAAAGCTTGGCGTAATTCTTCCAAAGAATTAAATTTTGCTAATTCTAATTTTTTTAATAATCCATTTCCAAGGAATTTGATGATACCAATATCGTACAATTGTAGTCCCCGTTCAAGTGCCTTGGCTTCAATTTTGACACTGTTATACATGAAATAGTCAGAAGTGGCGCCGGAAGTCTCTTTTAATTTGATGAGAGTCTCTTTTCCTTTGATCATTTTGTCCACCAGGTAGGGACTTAACAAATTGAAAGTGATATAATCGAGTTTGTGGGGATCTTTTCGTTTATCGCGTGTGGGCCATTTTCTGGCATCTCGCATGGTCCCAACGCTTCGAAGGCTAACCCCCGGTGCCAGGTAACTTTCGTCTTTATTTTCGATCAGGTATGAAAATGGGAAGTTGGATGTGTCGGGATTTCTATAGTGGCGTCCCATAACCAATGAGAATGCCCCTATTTTTGCAGGCCATAGGAGGTAAGAGTCGCTGGTTGTTTTGCTGCCCCGTTCAACAACACCTTGGTGAACAGGACCCAATTTATATAAGTGGTTGCTTTGGTTAGATCCGCTTCCGGCATTTAAAAAGGAATAATAACCGGCAATAAGAAGGGTGGACTTATGGTGAGAGACGGTGTATGGACCTGCAAAAATTGAACAGGCCTCTCCATGAAACCCCTGACAATTGGCGAAAAAAACAGAATTTTCCGCCGAATAATGTTTGCCAAGCGTACACCCCTGCCCGATAAAACATTTGGAAATCAGGGTGGCATCGGTAACGGTGGCTCCGCTAGCGGCAATGAAGTCTTCGGCAATAACCCCCGGGCCAAAGTAGGAGGGATGCTTGGAGGAACTGTTGATGGTCCCGTTAACCAGTCGGTAAATACCTTCAACGACTGCATCGGTCCCAATGTTGACATTTAAAATGGTTCTCGAATTAAGGATTCGAGCACCTTTTTCCACAGTCCCTTTTTCCGAGCAGACTTTTTTGCAATAGTCATCCACCATTCGATTCAACATTTCAATCAACCCGGGCCGGTGACGGTAAAAAACCATGAGATAAGCAGTATGAGCCGAAAGCTCATTGAAAATGGGAACTTCCCTGCCTCCCGCTTCATTTAGAACGGCGATTTTTTGTCCGTTTCCGAAGCAGGGTTTTCCCACGGTGGTAAGGGAATCAACATTTTCGATAACCACATTGCATTGAATGTGGTAATTGGCAATTTGATTTCTGACCTGATTAATGTAAACGTCGTCTTCGATAATGGAATTATGAATTGTAGCATTAAAAATGCCTGAGTGTTTGGTGACACCACCGGGGAATTTAAAGCTGCGCTGAAATTTACCCAGTAAAATTTCACCTGAGAAATAGGTTTGCCGTACATAAGCAGGATCAAAACCTTCATTTACTTTTATCTGAATCCAGTTATCGCAAACGCATCCTTGTTGTTCCAGTTTTTTTATTTCCTGGGTGGATAAAGGTCGGTAACTCGTCATAGTTAATTGCTTTATGAAATTCTAGTAGGTCTTGAAGGTACCTATAGATATTATTGGATTGACGAAAAAATAAGTCATACATATTACAAAATAATGTATAACTGGCTGTTAATGCCGAATTTAGCAATAAATATTAATAGATGCTTAAAAAAAATGGGTATTGTGCATAAAAAAAGGTTGCCTGTGGAGGCAACCTCTTTTATGACAATTTATTTGCAATCGTTTTATAAAGTACCACTGATGATAAAGGTGGCAGCAAAAGCAAGGATCGCATAAAGCTCGGGGAAAACAGCAAGGATCAACGTGCTTCCGAACAGATCATGCCCTGATCCGATTCCCGCAATTCCGTTGGCACAAACTTGTCCCTGACGAATAGCAGAGAGCAAGGCTACCAGTCCTAAGGCTAAACCTGCGCCAAAGACTGCGGAAGCTTGTACCCAGGTAATGGTATCGATGAGTACGCCAGTCCCCGAAAGAATAAAGTAACCCATGAAACCGTAAAGACCTTGGGTTCCGGGTAAAGCGCTGAGCACAATGTAGTTTCCGAATGCGTCGCTGTTTTTTTTCATAGCGCCAATAGAGGCGTTACCACCTATTGAAACACCATATGCGCTACCAATGCCCGACAGGGCGATCATGATTCCTATGCCTATGTAGGCCAATAAAATTGGTGTCATTTGATACTGGTTTTAAATTATTAAATTATTTAATGAATCTTCTGAAATGGTTTGTATTCTCTTCCGCCGCCTATAAAACCGGCATTTTTGTAAAATTCCACAAAAGTAAGACGTAAGGGGTGAACAAAAGAGCCTAGCCCTGACATGAATATATTTATGGCGTGTCCCACCAATAATATCACCAGAGTAATAATGGCGCCTAAAAATGGAATGTCGGGTTTTAATTCAAAGGCTAACTGGTTAAAAACTAACCCCAGAATGGCACTAGACAATCCCAGCGCAAAGAGTCGGATGTAGGAGAGAAGATCCCCGACAACACCTGTAATCATATTATATGAATCCCAAATTCCCGAACCTATATTGACAAGAATATTACGTTTAGGATGGTTGAATACAAAAATCCCCAACAGAGCAATCCCTGTCAGAATTTGATGAGGGGTACTCCACATATACCCGGACTCTGGTTTTTGTTGATCCAAAAGGTAAAAGAGACCGCTGGATACAATCAACAGAAACCATCCCCAAGTAGCGAGGGAATAAGACAGACCCTTTTGTTTTATTTGATTGATACCCTTCAATATCATCCCAAAAAGAATTTGTATTCCTCCAAGGACTAGTGAGAGGGAAAACATCTGGTCATTATCAAGGAATTTTTCTTTTACGTTGGTCAACCAGGGTACCGAGAGGCTGCTTAACTGAATACCAAAAAGGGTTCCCGTGATGGCTCCAAATAATACGGTTGCGACACCTAACCATTGAACCAGAGAAAGTAAGGGTTTCATGTTGTTTTCCACTTTCTTTTTCATTAGGGTGGCCCCAATGATAAATAGCAATCCATAACCGGCATCTCCTAAACAAAAGCCGAAAAACATCATGAAAAATGGGGCAAAGAATGGGGTTAAATCCAGTTCCCCGTAAGAGGGTAATGAAAAGAGTTTGCCTACCGGCTCAAACAATCGGGAATAGGAATTATTCTTAAGCAAGATGGGAGGTTTTTCTTCGTCTCTGGCTTCTTCTTTTATGTAATAGACAGATTGTTCGTCGAGCCATTTTTCAAGTACTTCCTTTTTATCGGCAGGCACCCAACCTTCTACCAGTCTTACGCTACCCTCTGCTTCTTCACGGGTTTGGTATTGGACATTTATATTGTTGAGTTGGTCTTCCAGGTCTAATTTATAATTATGCAATAAATCATAACCTTTAAAGGCAATAAGATCTAATTCTTTATTTAATTCCTCAATTTGATTATGTATTTCCTGTTTCTTTTTCCGGATGTCAGACAGTTCTTTTTCTGGTCTGCCAACCTCATCCAGTTGAGAAGACTCCTCCATGAATCGGACATAGTAATCTTCATTGTCAATCAAAACAAAATAACGGTATCCTCCTGCATCTGAGATTATTGAAATAGGGTATTTTTCGATCCATGCATCATCGAATTTCCGAACAGGACAAACTAAGAATCGGACAGAAACCGAGGTGCTTTTTTCCAATTGAGAAAGGAGCTCCAAGGAAAATTCGCCCCATGGTTCGGCCTGTTTTTCTTCCTTAATAAGAGCAGCTTCTTTTTGGTGCAACTGGTCCAGATTATCTTTTATCCGGGCGATTCGTTCATTCAGTTCTTTTCCCGATTTAGAGGAAATTGATGCAGTCGGTTTATTCGCATTTTTCGTGCGATTTTTTAATTCCTTGATGGTTTTTGATAAATCGCTAATATGTCTGTATAATTCCTGCATTTCAACAGAGGGCTCTCGTTGATGTTCAACAATGTGGACGACCCCCAGTTCTTTGAGATGATTCAGGAACTCTTGAAACTCGGTATGAAAAACCAAGTAGGAATATTTAAACATTGGAACAATCATAATTCAGCCTCCGCTTTTTGTTGTCTGTTTTTTACAATTTTTTGGGCTGCTTTAGACAGGTTTTCTTCATCTTCGAGAAATCGTTTGATTTTTCGAATAGCATCCTGAAATCCAGGGATTTGAACTTTCTCGTAAAGATTTACCTTTTGCGTGGTTTTTTTTCTGGCAAAATCAAGTAAATTCATCTTTTGCTCAAAAATTTCCTTTTCCACAGCGAGTTTAGTCATATTCTTCAGGATTTCAATTCCATCTGGGAACCATGCTGGCGATTCGAACTGGTTAAAATCGGTGACATCGAACAGAATTTCATCCAGCACTGGCGTAGGTACACCAGCAATTTTTTTGGTAGAGAGTTTTACTTCTTTAATTCGAAGTAAAGAAGGGTCGAACTCACTCCATAGGCTCATAATATCGCTGTATGCTTCCAGCTGTTTATTGAGTTCCCTTTCCACTTTCAGGGCATGATCTTTGGCATTTTTAACTTCTAACCGCAATGCCGCTTCTTTGTTTTTAAGGGTTGGCAAAGCCCGCTCTCGTACTTTTAGCTGTTTGGCGAGGGACTGCTGCGATGTCTTATTATATTGAAATTTTATAGCCACTTTTTCTCCTTGGTTTTGTTCTAAAAAATAAGAAGCAGATTAAACTATCTGGGCAATTGCTTTCTGAAAAAAGTGCATTTGTAATTTTATTCTTTCCAGAATTTATCCACAAGGTCTTTTCGGATTCCGACCTCAGCTTTTGAGAAGTACTTGCTAAAAAGCTGCCAAGCTATATCCAGCATGGTATCGGTATCAACATTGACGTCGATAGCGAGAAGCATGTCTGAATAGTCGCGAGCAAAATGTAAGGTTCGTTCGTCATAATCGGTAAGATCGAATCCGTTTTCCAGTTTTGTTCTTGCGTTGGCTGCATCTGCATAGAGTCGAACCGCGGTGTTCATTACTTGGGGGTGATCTTCACGTGTTTGTTTGCCAATAACCAGCTGTTTTAAGCGTGAAAGGGAACGGAATGGATCGACAATCACTTTTCCGATTTCGGTGTCGCGTCTCAGGAACAACTGTCCTTCTGTGATGTAACCGGTATTGTCAGGGATAGCATGCGTGATATCTCCTCCTGAAAGTGTTGTTACGGCGATGATGGTAATGGATCCACCTGACGGAAACTGAACCGCTTTTTCATAGATGCGCGCGAGATCGGAGTATAATGATCCAGGCATACTATCTTTTGAGGGAATTTGATCCATTCTATTGGAGACGATACTTAAGGCATCCGCAAAAAGTGTCATGTCCGTGAGTAGAACCAATACACTTTCATTTTTGTCTACGGCAAAATATTCAGCAGCAGTAAGGGCCATGTCGGGAACCAGAAGCCTTTCTACCGGCGGATTTTCAGTCGTATTGACAAAGCTGATAATCCTGTCAAGTGCACCTGCATTGTCAAATACTTGTTTGAAATAGAGATAATCGTCGTTAGAAAGTCCCATACCCCCCAGAATAATTTTGTCGGCTTTAGCTCTCAATGCCACATTGGCCATCACCTGATTGTAAGGCTGGTCGCTATCAGCAAAAAAGGGAATTTTCTGTCCTGAGACAAGACTGTTGTTAAGGTCAATCCCCGCAATCCCTGTTGCAATAAGTTGTGAAGGTTGTTCACGTCGGACGGGATTCACTGAAGGTCCGCCAATTTCTCGAATTTCTCCTTCAATTTCAGGTCCGCCATCGATGGGTTGACCATATGCATTAAAAAATCTTCCTGAAAGTTCATCACTCACTTTTAATTGAGGAGGATTTCCCAAAAATGTTATTTCTGCATTGGTTGGAATGCCTTCTGTTCCGGAAAATACCTGGAGAACAACCTGATCACCCATTATTTTAACCACCTGTGCCATCCTGCCGTTGACTATGGCCATTTCGTCATATCCTACCTCTTTGGCGGTAAGCGAAACTGTGGCTTTGGTGATATTGTTCAATTTTGTATATACCTTTTGAAATGCCTGACTTTTCATTCGTGTCTAATTTATTAAGTTATTGGCACCTGAATATTCGGAAAAACTTTACTTGATAGGATTAAAAAAATCATTCGGATTGACCCGGTTGATAATATATCTCTATCTGCTATAGTTGATAATTTTCTGTACCAGAAAGAAATTATGCGATTTCTTTTTCTGGTTCATTTGATACCGCTAAAAACTCTTTCAATATTTCTTCCAGTTCTTTTTCAAAGTTGTTGAACTGCTCTGATTTATATTGAGAGTAGTTCATTTGTTTAAATTGATTTATGATGCGTTTAAAAAACCCACCTACTTCTTCAAAGTGTTTAAAGGAGAATTTGGCATCTACAATGTAGAGTACTTTTTCGAGCATATATTTTTGACGTTCCAATGGTGTGGATGCGTCAATCTTGTCAAAGGCATCCTGTTGCAGGATTACAAAATCAATAAGTTCTGCTTTCCAAAAGCGTTCGTGAAATTCCATAGGGACCCCATCATCCCCAAGAATGTTGATTTGTTCGTTGGCTTCCTTACCTCTTAACAAAACATCTTTGGTTTTCAGAACATGATTAAGCCACTGGTCTCCCAGACTCTTTTTAAGAGATTCCTGAAGCTCGGGATATTCCAGATATTTAGAATAGCTGTCGATGGGGTCGATAGCGGGATAACGTTTACTATCGGCTCGATCCTGAGAAAGTCCGTAGAAACAACGGGCTGCTTTTCTTGTGTTTTCAGTGACCGGTTCTTTCAGGTTTCCTCCTGCAGGAGACACTGTTCCGATGAATGTGATAGAACCAGTTTTTCCGTTGTTTAGATTGACAAAACCTGCCCTTGAATAGAAATTGGAAATAATCGCTGAAAGGTCCATTGGAAATGCGTCGGGGCCTGGTAATTCTTCCAGTCGGTTCGACATCTCTCTTAGAGCCTGAGCCCACCTGGACGTAGAATCGGCCATTAACAGAACTTTAAGTCCCATGGACCGGTAATATTCTCCAAGCGTCATGGCTGTATATACCGACGCTTCGCGTGCCGCGACCGGCATGTTAGAGGTGTTGGCAATAATTATGGTCCTTTCAATAAGTTTTTTTCCTGTTCTTGGATCGTCCAGTTCGGGAAACTCTTTAAAAATTTCCACCACTTCATTGGCTCTTTCGCCACAGGCTGCCATAATAACAATATCTGCTTCTGCCTGCTTTGAAATTGCATGTTGAAGAACTGTTTTTCCGGTGCCGAATGGCCCTGGTATAAAACCGGTACCGCCCTCGGTAATGGGATTTAATGTGTCAATACAGCGTACGCCGGTTTCCAGAAGTTTGAAGGGACGTGGTTTTTCTTTGTAAGCTTTGATTGGAATTTTTACAGGCCATTTTTGAACCATGTTAACGCTTATGGTCTCCCCTTTACTGTTTTCGATGACTGCTATTTCGTCATCAACGGTATAGTCTCCTTCTTTTACTATTGATTTTAAGGTGAATGTGCCGTTTAGTTTAAAGGGAACCATAATTCGATGAGGCATTCCGTTTTCTTCAACTTCGCCCAACCAATCTCCGGCTGTTACTTCATCTCCAAGGGTTGCCAATGGTCTAAAATGCCATTTTTTCTTTCTGTCAAGAGGGTCTGTATAATCACCCCTTTTCAGGAAAACACCCTCCATCTTGTCCAGGTCATTTTGCAGACCATCGTAATTGCGAGAAAGCATTCCCGGCCCTAATGTCACTTCAAGCATGTGACCTTCAAATTCCACTTTACTACCGGGTTTCAGCCCTCTGGTGCTTTCAAAAACCTGAACATAGGCCTGTTTCCCAGTGATTTTTATCACTTCTGCCATCAATTGCTCCTCATTGTGGCGAATGTAACAAATCTCGTTTTGTCCAACCGGACCATCTACATCCACAACAACAAGATTGGCAATAATTCCGGTAACGATCCCGGTCGTTTTATCGTTTTTTTCCATAGGTCAAAGTGTATTCTTCGGGGAATTCAAAACCCGACTTTAGTTGAGTAAATATTTTGTCAAACATTTCGCGTCCTTTTTGCGGATCTAACTCTGTCCAACGTTCTGCGATGAAGAGTTTTAACAAAAAGGCCAAAATACGTTCTATCGAGAAAAAATTAAAGAAGGTTGCATCTTCGATGAATTCCCAAGTTTGCATATCGAGCTTCATCTCCCTTTCTCGGAGATTGGTGTTCTCAAAAATTTGCAATAAGTCTTCAATATATTCTACCTCGGTAGACAGCCCGAAATCGCGAACTCTGCTCTTCTTCAATGCATCAGTTATTTCATCTTCCCCGATTAAGAGGTTTGTGGCTGAGAGCTGATGTTTACGAATGTTGAGGGCAGTAATAATGTTTGATCGTGTTTTCAAAAATTGACTTACTTCTCGAACAAACTGGTTGTCTGAAACCTCCAGGAGTTGGTAATATCCGGAACTAAGTATCCTGGAAGCATCTATTTTCTTTTTTGGAGCCTCTTCCGAATGCATTAAGAAAATGAAATTACGAAGATATTCGGGAAAGATGGAGAAATCAACCATGTCGAGTACTTTCCTGTCGGTAAGAGGTTCCAGCTCTTGACGTGAAAAGTTCCCCCTATGATCCCAGTCTATTTGTTCGGTAGTGGCGAAAAAAAGATTGAGTAGGTTTTTATGATCAAAACGTAAAAAGAAAAGTTGAACCAGTTCAAAGTCGGTTTGGGTTAACTCCTCTTTAAGCTGATCACGAAATTGAACGGAGGAAAAGGGCAGTTTTTTTTCATCAGGTACAATATCTGGTAATCCGGCGACAAGGCAGTAATAGTTTTTATTCATGGCTATTTAGATTCAAACAGCAATTCGTTGGTTTTTGGCCGCAAATAAGCTTTAAAGAAGTTATTGAAATCCTCATCGGTAAAGCTGATCACATATCCACCATCTGCGGGACCTATTTTAAAACCTGATTTGAGATTTTTAGAGAAAGAGAGAGAAAGCCCTTTATTTAAATGATGAGCCAACTGATTTTTGAAATATTCTTCCATTTTTCCCCGGTCCGATTCGGGAAGGATAACCTCCAAGTCCGTACTTTCATGTTTAATCCAACCCTCCACAGTTTTTACGATCAATTCACTAAGGTACTTCTTGTCAGAAAATAATTGGTCGGTGGCGGGTTCGATCGCCTGCATGGTCACCATATTGGCGATGCTTTGCTTTAATGCTGTGGTTGATTGTTTGAGAGCCATTTTCATTTCGGCTTCCACATGCATTTTTGTTTCTTGCGCTTTTTTCTCAGCTTCATCAACGATTTTTTTCGCTTTTTGGCTGGCCTCTTCTTCCATTTGAGACGCCTTTTTTTCGGCTTCTTTCAATATCTTCTCGGCCTCTTCTTTAGCTTTCCGGACGCCTTCATTGTAAATCTTTTCGGTCAGGTCCTGAAGTTTATGTGTCATAGGTTCAGATTTTATCGGGTAGAAACAATTTTTTCTGAATTAGTGGCCCTAAAATAACTCTTTTGAAATTATCAAGCAAAAAATAAGATTTTTAGAATTGATGCATGATTGATTGTAAACGTATCTTTATGTTGGTGTTGGTTATAAATCAGTTGTTTAATGTTTTTTGAGGTGTTGGACCTTGGTCGTAGTCTTTTTCCCGAGATGTAGAATTTGGTTTCTGAAGTGAATAGAAAAAACGCCTTATGTAACAATCATCACATAAGGCGTTTTTTCTATTTAAGAAATTGAAAATTAATTTTTCGAAACAAATACATATTTTACCCTCAACGTTGGTCCTGTTTCAGAATCATCTGATGATGGGGTATGGTTTTTGAGGATCGTTCGCCACGGGAAACTGGATGCATTGTAAGGCGCTAGATAATAAGGGCCTCTTAATTCTGGTTTTTCGACCATCATTCGAAATGTTTCGCCACTCATTCGGAACCAGTATTCTCCAGTTTCCGAGTTGAAGGCTCCCCCTTCAAATCCCGGCGACCAGTCTTTTTGGTAGTCGTCAATATCATTGGCATCTGCAACTTCCTGACTTAGGTAATAATACTCCGGGATTTCCAGTTTCCCGGATTCATCCATGACATTTAAAGAAAGTGCCTGTGGAATGGGGCTGTAAAAATCCTCATATTGGTTTTGAACAGTGGTGTCCACCTGGAAATAGATATCTACAGCACTAATGCCGTAAAAAAGGCTGGAGTTATCTGAATTGTTCTCTATCTTTTCTTCCCAAATGTCGAAAAGTTTTTTAGTACTTCCTTCAATCGTCGTTTCAATATTATTAAAGTCTATTTTTACAAAACTACCTGCCATTCCCTGAACTATTAATTGATCCGCATTGGGATTGGAAAAATCTACAATTCCCTTATGGTCGTGATTAAATCTGTTGATACGGACACATTCTTTATTGATCGGGAATGTGTAAGAAGTATGCATGGTAGTATCTACTTCGTTGGTCGTAGTGTCAATTATATGGTAAGAATAATAAAGCTCAAGATTTGTCTCAGCTGCCAGCATGTTCATTCTAATCAAAGAGCCATAGGTGTCGTTGTCGAGCAGTTCAGATTTGACAAATAAAGCTCCGAAATTTTCTTTGAATTCCTCACGAGAATTCATGATATCGTCCGAATAATTGAATATTTCTTCCGCCAACTCGTCGCTTAGTTTTATTTGCCATTGATGAATGTAATTGTCATCTTCCCAAACAGAGTCGGGTAAAGCATCCCATGCGCTACTGATTCTTTCCCCGATGGATGAAGGATCATACATTCCTTCTAGGTCCATATCTGAATAATAGTCCTCCGAAAAGAAGAGCGGTGAATTGACCCTATAAACTTTTATTGAATGACGTGCCTCTTTGTCGCCAAACCAGGAATATCTATTATAAGCAAGATTTAATACCAGTGAATCAACAAAGTATTGGTGCGTTGAATCACTTTTGTCTAAGGAACCGTTCAGAAGGCCGATATTCACCTGCGTAACAAAAGATGCCTCAGTATTTCCGGCTTCGGGATCGTCAACACTTCCAATAAGTGCATAATCTACATCATCAGACTGAAGCCTGTTCGGATTTTCGTTGCTGACAGGAATATAATACTTCAAGTCTTCTCCTGAAAACAATTCATCAGATGGCAATACTTCCAATCCTAATGTTCCTGTTTCATTGTCACAGGAAACGACCAAGGCAAGTGAAGCGATAAATAATGGCACAAGATGCCTTTTTTTTAGTTTTTTCAGCATAAAAATCCAGTCTGTTTAGTTTTTCCCTTGTAAATTTACTTACAAACTATCGTAGAAATCATTGTAAGCATCAATGTATTTTTCTTCGGGTTGATATTCTAAAAAAGGTTTTCCTGAGTCTTTGATATATTTTACTATTTCACTGTCAATTTGTTCTGATCCCTGTATGATGCCATCCGAATTATCTATAGCCAATTTTGTCAGATTGATAAAGTTGGCAGGGTTTAACGTTTTTAAATCGTCATCATTGATCCCTTCAATTTTCGCTTTTTCTGTCATGGATTGGTTTAGATCATTTTTAAATCCATCATCAAATACAGAATAAACGACCTTTGAATTGGCAAAATAGGGATCATCGTTCATGGCTTTCTTAATATAAAGTGGCGCGAGGGCGGTAAACCAACCCTGACAATGCACTACATCAGGGGCCCATCTTAGTTTTTTTGTGGTTTCTAGTACGCCTCTGGCAAAAAAGATTATACGCTCATCGTTATCCTCAAATTCTTTGCCATTATCATCAGTGATGGTATATTTTCTGGAAAAATAATCTTCATTGTCGATGAAATAGACTTGCATTCGAGCAGCTTGAATCGATGCCACTTTAATGATTAAAGGATGGTCGGTGTCGTCGATAATGAGATTCATTCCTGAGAGACGAATTACCTCATGCAATTGATTTCGTCTTTCGTTAATGTTCCCAAATCGGGGCATAAAAGTTCTGATTTGTTTGCCTCTTTCCTGAATGCCCTGAGGGAGTTTTCTGCAAAGGACTGACATGGAGTTTTCAGGCAGATAAGGTGTAATTTCCTGAGAGATGAATAAGACCTTGTTATTTTCCATTTTTCAAGGATATATTAAGATATATACGTTGCACAAAAATACGAAAAATATGCGACCTAAACAAAGTTTGAGTTTTCTCAGTGTGTTTCATTAAGGTTGATATTCAATACACCCGTTGTTTAATAATTTTATAAGTGGTGAGTGGATGGTGGGTGTAAAAAAAACGGGAATTGTTTTTTCTCAGGATTTTTGATCCAATGAAATGATCATGATGATGTTTGTCAAAACAGAACACATGTATATATTTTAAACAAGCCATTTGAGTCTCAATATACCAATGATTTAGATGAGTTGTATTGGTATGAAGAGCTTATTGTTATATTGAGTAAAATCATTTTGTTGAATTTCGGTGTTCAGAGTATTTGGTGATTTCTTTTCCTAAGTGAGAATTATTTTTTTATTTTGTCGCGTTTTTGAAGTTTAATTGTGAATGTCAAAGGTATACTTAGATCTTTTGTCTGGATAGTAGAAATTATTGAACGCTATTTGATCTTAAAAGTTAGATTTCTTATTGATAAATAAAGGATTGTTTGGAATTAACGTGTTTATACTTTGTAACTGGTATTTTTTGAAAAGAATACCGGAATCAGATATATTTTTGATTAAACCATTATGGATATAGTAAAAACAAGAAAAGACCTTGATGAACGGTTGTCTGCTCTTAGGAACGCTTCTAAGTCGGTTGGATTTGTTCCTACGATGGGAGCGCTTCATGAGGGGCATTTGTCGCTAATCAGGCAGGCAAGGCGGGAAAGTGACATTGTCGTTGTTAGTGTTTTTGTAAATCCGACGCAGTTTAATGACCGTAAAGATCTGGAGCGGTATCCGCGCAACCTGGATGAGGATATTGCTCTTTTGAATACGGTTTCGTGCGATCTGCTATTTGCACCATCTGTTGAAGAAGTATACCCGGAGCCGGATACTCGGGAGTTTGATTTCGGACAACTGGATAAAGTCATGGAAGGAGCACATCGGCCGGGTCATTTTAATGGCGTTGCCCAGGTAATCTGTCGGCTTTTTGATATGATAGGGCCTGATAAAGCCTTTTTTGGACAAAAGGATTTTCAGCAATTGGTCATTGTTCGCGATTTAGTCAGACAATTGGGTTTGGGCACGGAGATTGTAGCTTGTCCTATTGTCAGAGAACCTGACGGGTTGGCCATGAGTTCAAGAAATCGACTTTTAACAGAAAAGCAAAGAAAAAGTGCGCCCTTGATAGCTCAAACTTTGTTGGAATCTTGTAATTTTGTAGAAAATAATACGGTACGTGAGACCATAGACCTGGTTAAGGGGATGGTCGACAAGAGTGATGATTTTAAACTGGAATATTTCCAGATTGTGGACGGTAATACATTACAGCCGGTTGACAACTGGCAGGAAAGCAACTATATTGTTGGATGCATTGCAGTTTATGTTGGAGAAGTTCGACTTATTGATAACGTGGTTTACAAATTTGTGAAATAATGAATATAGAGGTTGTAAAATCCAAATTGCACAATGTGACGGTCACTGAAGCCAATCTGAATTATGTTGGAAGCATTACCATTGATGCAGAATTGATGGAAGCTGCCAATATTATCGAAAATGAGAAGGTGCAAGTGGTTAATAACAACAATGGGGAACGCTTGGAAACTTATGTTATTAAAGGCGAGCCCGGTTCAGGTGTGATTTGTTTGAATGGCGCTGCCGCACGAAAGGTGGCAGTGGGAGATACGGTTATTATAATAACCTATGCCTCTATGCCAATTGAGGAAGCAAAAAAGTTTAAGCCTGTTTTTGTTTTTCCGGATACATCTACCAATAAGTTGGTGTAGAGATTTAACGTTACGAAACTTTGAGATTTGCAGCCCCGGCCTTGTCCGGGGTTTTTTATTTGAGGCAAGGGTTTTGACCGGAACCTAGGGAAAAAATACTAAGTTTGTAACTACAGACAATAATGCTTATGGCTAAAAGTAAAACCATATTTGTTTGCCAAAATTGTGGGGCTGAATCGCCCAAATGGATGGGGAAATGTAGTGCCTGTGGTGAATGGAATACTTTTGTGGAAGAAGTGGCTATTACCGGAAAAAACAGCAGCAACAGACGGTTTCATTCTTCAGAAAAGGAAATTCGTAAGCCGGTTCCGGTCTCTTCCGTGAGTGTTGAAGATGTTCCTAGAATAGATACCCACATCGAGGAATTGAATCGTGTGCTGGGAGGCGGCTTGGTTCCCGGTTCTTTAGTCCTGTTGGGCGGTGAACCGGGGATAGGAAAGTCGACCCTTGTTCTCCAAATGGCTATGAAGCTACGAAAGCAAAAGGTGCTTTATGTTTCAGGCGAGGAAAGTCCCAGGCAAATAAAACTGAGGGCCGATCGGCTAGATAATTCCAATGGAGATCACTGCCTGCTCCTCGGTGAAACTTCTCTTGAACGTACTATCAGCCATATAGAGAATGTTAGCCCGGATCTTGTCATTATTGACAGTATTCAAACGATGGAAAGGGAAAGCTTAGAATCGGTGCCGGGAAGCGTATCTCAGATCAGGGAGTGTACTGTTGCAGTTATGAGAGTTGCCAAAGAAAAAAACATACCGGTATTGCTGATTGGTCATATAAATAAGGAAGGGAATCTGGCCGGCCCCAAAGTTTTGGAACATATAGTAGATGTGGTTTTGCAATTTGAAGGTGATGGAAAATATTTGTATCGAATACTGAGGGCTGTTAAGAACCGGTTTGGATCAACATCGGAGATTGGTATTTTCGAAATGCATGGAAATGGATTGAGGGAAGTGGCTAATCCTTCAGAAATGTTATTGGGGCATCATGAAGAAGAGATGAGCGGAATCGCGATTGCTTCTGCACTTGAAGGTGTTCGCCCTTTTCTAATTGAAGTTCAGGCATTGGCAAGTACTGCCGCTTACGGAACGCCTCAACGGTCTTCCACCGGGTTTGATCTTCGCAGATTGAATATGTTACTGGCCGTTTTGGAAAAACGTGCCGGCTTCAAGTTAGCTGCCAAAGACGTTTTCCTAAATATTGCAGGTGGCCTTAAGGTGAGTGATCCGGCTATTGATTTGGCAGTAGTCGCATCCATCTTATCATCGAATACCGACTTGGTTATTCCTCATAAGGTCTGTCTGACAGGAGAAGTTGGCCTCTCCGGTGAAATACGACCTGTTACCCGAATAGAACAACGGGTGAGCGAGGCGGAAAAATTAGGATTTAAATCCATTATTGTTCCTAAATTTCAACGAGGAACCCACTTCCGGAATGCTAGTATAGAGGTGGTTCAGGCAGGAAAAATTGAAGAAGCATTTCGATTCTTATTTTCATGAACCAGTTCGTTTCAAGCATTAGAACTTTAGATTATGTCTTGAAATTTTAAAAGAATTCATCCTCGTAATAACCTGAGCTGTTCCCTTCAATTTGATCTTCATTGGCTGGAATATTTTCGTCAGGACATTCAAGGTTAAGATTAAAATTGGCCGGTTCTTCAAATGTGTCTTCTTCTGTTATGGAAGTTTTTTCATCTTCATAAACCTGTTTCATGTATAGCGCCCATATTGGCAAGGCCATATTAGCGCCCTGACCATAGTATAGATTGTCAAAATGAATATCCCGGTCTTCGCCACCAACCCAAATACCCGTGACAAGATTCGGCGTAACGCCCATAAACCATCCGTCAGAGTGATTTTGGGTGGTGCCTGTTTTTCCTCCTATCTGGGCATTAAAACGATATTTTAATCTTAGCCTGATACCCGTGCCCTGATTGATCACTCCTTCTAAAAGGTTTAACATCAGGAAGGCGGTTTCTTCACTGAGGACTTCTCGTTTTCGTGGTGAAAAACTGGAAATAACATTCCCATAGCGATCTTCTATGCGAGTTACCATGAGTGGTTCAACGTGAACACCTTTGTTGGCAAAGGTGCAATAAGCTGCTACCATTTCATCCAAACCAAATTCGGAAACCCCTAATACTATTGACGGAACAGGATCCATTGGACTTTTAATGCCCAATTCATGACTGATATTGACAACTGCCTCCGGATTAAACTGTTTCAATACCCATGCGGTAATGTTGTTGTTGGAATTGGCCAACCCCCATTTTAAGGAAACCATTTCTCCGGCACGGGCGGATCCCGAGTTTCCAGGGGTCCAGGTTTTGCCTGTTGGCAAATAGAATGTTTGGGGAATGTTTGGCACCATATCGCATGGGGTAAGCCCTTCTTGCATCGCCAAGGTATAAACAAATGGTTTAATGGTGGAACCTACCTGGCGTTTTCCCATAGATACCATGTCATATTTGAAGTGCTGATAATTGGGACCTCCAACATACGCTTTAACCTGGCCGGATTGAGGATCCATGGAAAGAAGACTAGCTCTTAAAAATGATTTGTAATAATGAATGGAATCCAAAGGACTCATAATTGTATCAATGTTACCATTCCACGAGAATACTTCCATCTGCACCGGCTCCCGGAATACAGACATAATAGAATCCCATTCCAAATTTTTACGTTTTAAATAGCGGTATCGGTCAGAATTGCGAATGGCTCGATTGATGATAGATTCATATTGTTCCTTGGTTATATTTCCAGTGAACGGAGCTCTTGTCCGACCTTTTTTCTCAAAGAAAAAATGTGGTTGTAAATCTTGACCGAGGTGTTGTGCAACGGCGTCCTCGGCATATTTTTGAAGACGACTGTCTATGGTGGTATAGATGCGAAGGCCATCTCTATATATATCATATTGGGTGCCATCTGCCTGCAGGTTTTTGTTAACCCATCCATACAAGGGGTCTTCTAGCCAGGCAATGCTGTCTTCTATATATTGTTGTTCCTGCCATGAGGCATAATTTTTCCTGTCAGGTTTTTCTGCTGATAAAACAAGTCGAAGATATTCCCTGAAATAGGGCGCCAGGCCATGTATATGATCATCTCTTTGAAACCGAATTTTCAGCGGGAGCATTTTAAGGCTGTCAAACGCTTCGGTGGTAATGTGCCGAGCTTTTCTCATTTGCGAAAGAACCACGTTTCTTCTGTTCTGAGTTAATTCCGGTCTACGAATCGGATTATAAAGGGCAGGGTTTTTCAACATTCCAATTAATGTAGCGGCCTCTTCTACTCTTAATGAATCCAGCGGCTTGCTGAAAAAGGTATGAGCAGCGGATTCAATTCCGTAAGCACCATAAATGAAGGGTGCTTTGTTGAGGTACATGGTTAATATTTCCTGTTTGGTGTAACTCCGTTCCAGTTTTACAGCGATAACCCACTCTTTTAGTTTTTGAAGGCTTCTTTGCCAAAGGTTTCGAGCCGGATCGTGGAACAGAAGTTTGGCCAATTGTTGAGTAATCGTACTTCCCCCTCCTGAACTTTTTTCTCCCATGATGATCGTGCGAAACAAGACTCGACCAAGGCCTCTTGCATCCACACCGGAATGATTGTAAAAGCGAATGTCCTCGGTAGATATGAGGGCATTAACAACATGTGGGTTTAGTTCTTCATAGGTGACATTGGTACGGTTTTCACGAAAAAATTTTCCAAGGACCTCGTTGTCGGACGAGTAAAGTATTGTGGCCAGATTCGTTTTGGGATTTTCAAGCTCTTCAAAGCTTGGCATAAATCCTAATGCACCGGCAGAAATCAGGAAAAACAGCAGTATAAAAAAACCTACCATGCCGAAAAAGAGTCCGTATAACCAATGAATATATTTTTTGAGAAGTTTTTTTTCCATCTGAAGATTTGTTTTAAACTTTGCTTTGTTTAACGATTGGGATGGTGAAATGTTATCCGTATTTTTTTTGAAAATAGTTAATTCTTCAATCTTCGGTCTGTTTTAGGTCGGGAATTATTGTTTAAATCATATACTTTACGGGATATTGGGCGTGTAAAAATACAAAAAATAGGGGAATCAAATTCCATCAGGAAATTGCAAAGTTTCCTCTGAATTAGAAAAGAGCCCCATTGAATATGGGGATGAATAAAAAGTATTTGTGGCGACTATTTTATATATTTGACGCCTAAATTAAAAAGATGAACAGCCTGTAAAGATACAAGAACAGGGTAAAATCAAATCATAAAAATGGCGAAAAAAGAGAAGGCTACTGAAGAAAATCTGGTAATTGTGGAGTCGCCTGCAAAGGCTAAAACGATTGAGAAATTTTTGGGCAAAAACTATTTGGTCAAATCTAGTTTTGGCCATATAAGGGATTTGGCTAAAAAAGATTTTGGAATAGATATATCTAATAATTATACACCGCAATACGTTATTTCGGAGGATAAAAAACAAATTGTAAATGAATTAAAGAAATTAGCAGAAAAAGCAGAGACGGTATGGCTTGCCTCCGATGAGGACCGCGAGGGAGAGGCCATTGCTTGGCATTTAAGTGAAGTGTTAAAACTTTCTTCAGATAAAACTCGACGTATTGTTTTTCATGAAATAACCAAAGAAGCCATTTTACGAGCAATAGAGTCGCCACGCAATATAGATCAAAACCTGGTGAATGCGCAACAAGCCCGCCGGGTTTTAGATCGACTGGTTGGATTCGAACTCTCTCCGGTTCTTTGGAAAAAGGTAAAGCCATCTCTTTCCGCAGGGAGAGTGCAATCCGTTGCGGTTCGGTTATTGGTTGAACGGGAGAGGGAAATATTTGATTTTAAGCCCGAATCTTCATTCAGAGTTGTAGCCATCTTTTCCATCCTTGAAAGCGGAACAGAAAAAGAGTTTAAAGCAGAGCTTAACCATCGATTTAAAACCGTGGAAGAGGCGCGTGAATTCCTTGAGAATTGTGCCAATGCCCGATTTACCGTGCATTCTGTCTCAAAAAAGCCTACCGTAAAGACACCGGCTGCACCGTTTACAACCTCTACGCTACAGCAGGAAGCAGCACGGAAACTGGGCTTTAGCGTTGGACAAACCATGTCTGTTGCGCAAAAATTATATGAAGCCGGGAAAATAACGTATATGCGGACCGACTCGGTTAATTTAGCTAAATCGGCGGTTAGTTCGATCGTTGATTCCATTAAGTCGGAAATGGGAGAGAAATATGTTAAGGTTCGACAGTATAAAACGAAATCAAAAGGAGCACAGGAAGCGCATGAAGCAATCCGTCCTACCTATCCAGACAGGGCTTCTGTTCAAGGCACTGCTGCCGAGCAAAAACTTTATGATCTAATCTATAAACGCACCAAGGCTTCGCAAATGAGTGATGCCATCATTGAGAAAACAACGGTCACCGTTGATATTGAAGGTCAGAAATTTCAATTTTTGGCAACCGGGGAAGTTGTGAAGTTTGATGGGTTTCTTAAGGTTTATATTGAATCTACAGATCATGAGGAGGTAGAGGAGTCTTCTGCTTTTCTGCCCCCGATGAAAGAAAATGACTCCCTTGATTTAAAGAAGCTTGAAGCGCGTCAGAGATTTACGCTAAAACCACCACGTTATTCCGAAGCTAGTTTGGTGAGAAAATTGGAAGAATTGGGGATCGGACGCCCCTCTACATATGCACCCACCATCAGCACCATTCAGCATCGCGGCTATGTCGTGAAGGAGGACAGACCTGGTGAAGAACGGCATTATCAATATTTGTGGCTCGAAAATGGGAAAATCCTGCAGGAAGATAAGAAGGAGATGGCTAATAGTGAGCGAAATAAACTATTTCCTACAGATATTGCCATGGTCGTTAATGATTTTCTGGTTAATTACTTTCCCAATGTGGTTAGTTTTGATTTTACTGCTCGTGTGGAACATGAATTTGATGAAATAGCGATGGGGAAAGTTGAGTGGCAAAAGGCCATTGATAATTTTTACAAGCCATTTCACCAACAAGTGGAAGAAACGCTTGAGAAATCTGAGCGGAAAACAGGAGAGCGAATCCTTGGTGTCGATCCAAAAACCGGAAAACCGGTAAGTGTTCGCATTGGACGTTTTGGGCCGATGGCTCAGTTGGGAAGTTCTGATGATGAAGAAAAACCACGCTATGCACCACTCACCAGAGATCAACATATTGAAACTATTTCGTTTGAAGAAGCACTAAAACTGTTCGAACTGCCAAGAGATCTTGGGACTTTTGAAGACAAAAAAGTGGTGGTAGGCGTGGGACGCTTTGGCCCATACGTGAGACACGACGGAAAATTTGTGTCCTTAAAAAAAGGGGTTGATGATCCTCTCTCCATTGATCTTGCAAGGGCTATCGAACTGATTGAAGAGAAAAGGGAACGAGATAATAAAAAGACCATTAAAACGTTTGATGAGGATAAAGATTTGCTGGTGCTGAATGGCCGTTGGGGGCCATATATTAGCTATAAAAAGAAGAATTACAAAATTCCCAAAGAGAAGGACGCTGCAGCATTGAGTTACGAAGATTGTTTGAAACTGATCGAGGAGGGTGAAAAGGGGAAAAAAAGTAAAGCCAAGAAAAAAACAGGTGTAAAAAAATCCTCCAAAAAGAATGGATAAATAAAATAGGTAGTTGTGGAAATTATTCATTATTTGGAACCTTTGAAGTCTAATTGGATTTGTTATCCTGGCATTGCCAAAGAAGAAACGCTTGGGCATCAAATGGTTTTTTTTGATGGGCAGGATGCATGGTTCGATAATAATGAATTTGATATTGCCATAATTGGAGTTCCTGAAGTAAGAAACAGCACTCGCCACCTGTCTGGCGATGTCTCAAAGCTGGTTAAGCAGTGGCTGTATGGGATGCGGAAAGTGTCCTCAGATCTGAGAATTGCAGACCTCGGAAGTGTAAAAGGAAATGGTTTGCAGGATAGATATTTTGCCTTGACCGAGGTGATTAAGTTCTTAAACCAGAAGGGCGTATCGGTTTTGATTATCGGTGGTTCTCAGGATTTAACATTGCCGGCAAGTCAATTTTTAAAAAACAAGGAAGAGGGCGGGAATATCGTTATTGTTGATTCTGTTTTGGATGTTGATCCGAATGAGTTGGATTTTTCCTCAACAGCATATATTCATAAATTAATCGAGGAACTGAATAATAAAATTAATGATTTATCCGTTTTAGGTATTCAGATTTACTATTGTTCAGGAAAACAGGAAGAATATTTGGTTAATCGGTGTTTCCCTGTAGTGAGATTAAAAGAATTGCGTGGAGAAAAGATTGAGCGTTTTGAAGTATTTCTGCGTGATGCGACCATGTTGAGTTTTGATTTTGGTGCGCTGAAGGGCCAGGCATCACTTCCTCATGGGATGAAAATGCCCAATGGATTTACCGAAGCCGAAGGATGTCGGATTTTTTGGTATGCTGGCGCAAGCGATAATCTTAAAGTCACAGGGTTGTTTGACATAGGATGTGAGGAGGATGATCAATCGTCGATCCCGGCGGCTGCCCAAATGTTGTGGCACTACCTTGAAGGAAGTGGGGTCAGAGAAGGGGATTATCCCTTAAGATCGGTTGACGAATATGAATTAAAGGCAGTTTTTGTGGAACCATTTGAAGAAACTTTGAAGTTTTATCATAATCCTAAAAATGATCGTTGGTGGATTTTGGTTCCTTCTTTTCCGGAAAATAAAATAGTGGCTTGTCATGCTGATGATTACCAGCAGGCATTAAAAAATGAGCTTCCGGAAATATGGTGGCGATATTTTTCCAGAACAACCGGTAGTCAAAATAATGTAAATTAATGAATCCGAGTTTCTGGGCGAAAAACGAAACCTTTACCGGGAAAATATAGTATATGGTTTTGTCGAAATGCATAAAATATATACGTTCTTTTGTTTGTTGTAAGAGATTGAATGGTAGACGTGTATGGGGCGATGGGAAGGAAGGATCAGAGCATGTCATTCATTTTTTGTCGGATAGTAAAAGTAGAATCGGATTAATATTAATCACTATTTTATGTATATCTGCCGACAATCTATATGCCCAATTTGATCCTTTGTTTAGTCAGAATATGTTTAATCTGCTCAGTGGTAATCCGGGATATGCCGGTAGCCAAAAACAAATGAATGTGCAGGTTATCAATCGCAACCAATGGACGGGACTGGATGGCGCACCGGTTACAACGGTAGCAGGAGCAGATGTCCCACTTGATATTTTTGAAAAAAAAGGTGGTGTTGGTTTTGAAGTGATGAGCGACAAAGCAGGGTTATTTTCCAATTGGATGATCCGGGCCTCTTTTGCCAGACAGTTGATTTTGTCGGATGGCACATTGGGGGTTGGTATATCCACGGCCATTATTAGTCAGAGTTTTGATGGTAGCGGTGTGACGCTCCCTGAGAGTGATTATCATAATGAGAATGATCCTTTGGTGCCTGCTACAGAAGTTGCCGGTTATACCCCGGACTTTGGTGTAGGAGCCTTTTATCAGGGCAAAAAATGGTATGGTGGAATATCAATTCAACATTTATTTGCCCCCAAACCAAACTTTCAGGAAGATTTTTACGTATATATTCACCGCTCCATGTTTCTTGCGGGAGGATATAGTTTTGATGCGGATGAACGAAGATACACATTAAAACCTTCTTTTTTCGGTAGATTGGGAGGTGGAAGTTGGCAGATCGACTGGAACTTGAATATCGAATTTGGAGACAAATATTGGGGGGGCATCTCTTATCGTTACCAGGATGCAATTGTATTGTTGGGGGGATTAAGATTTGAAAATGGGATGTGGGCCGGATATAGTTACGATATCACCACTTCTCAGTTGGGAAGTGCAGGAAGTAACGGGTCTCATGAAATAGTAGTGGGGTATTCATTTGATTTGAAAATTAATAAAAAGAACAAAAGATATAAGAGCGTTAGATTTTTATAATTTAGGAACAAAATTGATTATCATAAATACTATGAAGAAAGTTGTTGCCCTGAGTATTATCGTAGTTACCGTTTTATACGGATGTGGCAAATCCGGCGGAGGAGAGCTCGTCGGTGTGTCCCGGAAAGCGGCTTTTTATGAGCCCGATCCATATGGAATGATTTTTATTCCACAAGGAAGTTTCAACATGGGACTTGCGGATGAGGACATGGCCTACACCATGAATTCGCAGAAAAGAACAATTTCTGTCCCATCATTCTGGATGGATGAAACAGAGATTACCAACTCTGAGTATCGCCAGTTTGTATACTGGGTGCGAGATTCTATTGCCCGTCGCTTATTGGGACAGCAATTTGAAGACTTTTTAATTGCTGAGGATAAATTTGGGAACCCTATTGATCCTCCTTATCTTAACTGGGACGAACCTATTGAGTGGGACGACGAAGAGTATGCGCCCATCCTTGAGGAGATGTATCTGCCAGAAAATGAGCGATTTTTTAGAAGAAAAGAAATTGATACTAGAAAACTGGTGTATGATTATCAATGGGTAGACCTTCAACAAGCAGCCAAAAAAAGCAATCGTTATAACTTTGAGACTAAAGAATACGAAGGGGTAGTATATGACCAATATGGGAAAGAGCGCGAGATTACTGATCGGTCTGCTTTTATAATGAGTGATCAGGTCTTGGTTTATCCAGATACCCTTTGTTGGATTGCTGACTTTACCTATTCATTCAATGAACCATTGACGGAAAAATACTTCTGGCATCCCGGATTCGACGAGTATCCGGTCGTTGGCGTCACCTGGAAACAGGCCACTGCTTTTGCCATCTGGAGAACCCAGTTATTGAACAATTACCTCGCCAGTAAAGGGGAGCCGTTGGTGATGAATTACCGGTTGCCCAGTGAAGCTGAATGGGAGTATGCCGCAAGAGGGGGGTTGGATCAGAATAAATACCCTTGGGGCGGGTATTATACCCGTAATAATCAAGGATGTTTCCTTGCTAATTTCAAACCATTAAGGGGCCGATATGGGGACGATGGTGGTATGTATACCATGTCTGTTGCAAATTTTGCGCCCAATGACTTTGGTCTGTTTGACATGGCAGGTAATGTAGCGGAATGGACTTCCAGTGCTTATGATGAATCTTCATATGGTTTTATGCATGATATTAGTCCAACATACAAATACAATGCCTTACCGGACGATCCTGAAGTTTTAAAGAGAAAAGTGATTCGTGGAGGGTCTTGGAAGGATATCGGTTATTTCCTTCAGAATGGAGCTCGCACTTATGAATATCAGGATTCTTCAAAATCATATATCGGCTTCCGTTGTGTTAGAGATTATATTGGTGGTTAATTAATGTCTTGAAAAAGTAAAATTATTCAATATGAGTCTTGCAGAATTAGTTCAGAGCCCCGCGTATAAAAAATTTATGGCAAAGGTATATGGATGGGGTGCTGCTCTTGTGTTAGCTGGTGCGTTATTTAAAATTCAGCACTATCCTGGAGCTGGAATTATGCTGAACATAGGAATGGGAACAGAAATTATTATTTTCTTTCTTTCGGCCTTTGAGCCTCCTCATGAAATGCCTGATTGGAGTATTGTTTTTCCCGAGTTGGTGGGATTGGAGCCACGAGAAGATCTTAGAAGAGGCGGTGGTGGAGGTGGAAGTGATTTGGCCGCTTTAATAGAAAGTGGAACGTTGGAACCTGACGTGGTAGAGAAGCTTGGTGAAGGAATAAAAAAATTGGCGGCTACTTCAGGGCAATTGTCAGACCTTAGCGATGCTTCCTTGGCTACAGAAAGTTATCTTCAAAGTATGAAAATGGCTTCGGAATCTGTTAATAAACTGTCCACCTCTCATGCGCAAAGCATTCAGGAACTCGATCATCTGAAGAATAGCTATAACTCGGTGGCTCAACAGGTCTCTGAAGGCGGTAAAAAATTTGCTGAGAATATGGCCGCAGTAGGATCCAATATTGTGCGGGATATCGAGGAATCCGGAAAAGAATTGGTGGCATCCTATAAAAACTTTAGCCAAGCCATAAATGAAAATACCGGGAAAGTTTCCGGTCAGGTGGAAAACTATAATCAACAGTTATCAGAAGCGAATAAACAATTATCGGCCATTAACTCGGTCTATGAGATGCAGTTAAAAAGCTTCTCAGAACAGATGGAAGCTTCCAAAAATGTGACCGCTCAATTCGAGGCCATTCATGACCAATTTCATCAATCGGTTGAGGATGCTAAGACCTATAAAGAAGAATTGGGCAAACTTAGCCATTCCATTGCCGAGCTTAATACCATTTACGGAAATATGCTCAGTGCGATGAATATGGGAAGCAATTCGTAAACATGCTGGAAGAAGAATTAACTAACCTTAAACATTTTATATTGATATGAGCGGTGGTAACTGTCCTGAAACGCCGAGACAAAAGATGATCGGAATGATGTATCTGATGCTCACGGCGATGTTGGCTCTCAATGTTTCCGGGGAATTGCTGAAAGCTTTTGAACTCGTTGATAAGAGTATCAGAAAAACCGTTCAGACCATAGAGAAAAAGAACAATCTTGCTTACGCGGAATTTGAAAGTGCTTATGCAACCAATGAAGCAAAAGTGAGGGAAAAGTATTTCGAGGCTCTGAAGGTTAAAGAGGAAGCGGACAGCTTATACAATCATATTGAGCAATTGAAATATAGAATTGTTCAAACAGCGGATGGTGAGGAAGCAACACCTACCAATTATACCTCTATTGATAATCAGGATGTAGCCGCCCAGGTTATGATCACTGAAAAGGGAGGAGAGAGAAGTAAAAAACTGAAAGAACATTTTCTGCATTTCAGAGATGTTCTGAAAACAATGATTAACGAGGAAGATTCTGCCCTTATTAATGCCATCGACAGAACCCTTACTCCTACAAATCCCCCAAAGGAAGACGGTGTTGAAAAAAGTTGGGAGAGTGAAAAATTTGAGCACGTCCCATTGGCTGCCAGTATGGCGATGATGAGCCAGTTGCAAAGTGAAGTGCGTAATGCCGAATCGGATGTTGTTCGTTATTTATATGGAAAAATTGATGAAGGATCTTTTGTCTTTAATAGCATTGAGGCGATTGTGATTCCTAAATCAGAATATGTCATGCGGGGTGACACCTATCACGCTGAAATTATGTTGGCAGCAAGAGATACCACCCAACCTCCCATTGTCTCAGTGAATGGGAAGAAGTTGCCTATTAAAAATGGAAGGGGTATTCTGGAAATCCCAGCCACCTCTACCGGAGAAAAGAAATGGAGTGGAGAAATTGCTGTTATGGGACCAGATGGTACTTACACCAGAAGAAAAGTGACCGGGTCTTATATGGTTTCAGAACCAGGCGTCGTCATTTCACCCACCAAGATGAATGTTTTTTATGTTGGAGTGGAAAATCCTGTTCAGGTGTCTGCACCTGGTGTGCCCAGTGAAAAACTGGATGTGAGAATTACGAATGCACGTATTCGAAAGGTTTCCCACAACCAGTATATCGTTTCACCCAATTCGAATGCGATTGGACGGGAGTGTATCGTGTCTGTTAGGGCTAATATTGATGGAAAAGTGCAGAATTTGGGAAGCCAAAAATTCCGGGTTAAGAGAGTGCCTGACCCTATCGCTACTGTAGCAGGCATGCGAGGTGGTAGAATTGATAAAGGCTTATTATTGGCTCAGGAAATTGTGCTGGCTGAAATGGATAACTTTGATTTTGACCTGAAATTTAATGTCGTAGAATTTACTGTTAGTACCATTAAAAGTGGATATTTACAATTTAAAGACAGTGAAAGTGCCATTATTACGACGGATCAAAAAGACCTTATCCGGAATTCCTCAATGGGAAGTGTTGTGATGTTTAATAATATTAAAGCTAAAGGACCTGATGGGTCAACCAGAGATCTTGGGTCTATTAACTTTACTTTGAAATAGATAAAATTTGAATGGTATAAATTTCTTTATGATGAGAAAGCAACTTTTTTTATTAATGATTTTTTGTTTCGTCGGAGTATTGGCGGTAGATCTGCGTGCTCAGGATGCGATTGCTGAAGATAATCTCCCTATCGACGGATTATTTGAACGTAAGCACGTTAAAAATAGAAAACCCATCCCTTATCCAAGTATTAGGGAGGCTGATGTGTTATGGTCGAAAAAAGTTTGGAGAATTATTGACTTAAGGGAAAAAATGAATCTCCCGCTTTATTACCCTACTACCCCAATGGATGGACGCTACAGTCTTATTGATTTATTACTAAAAGGAGTTGTTGGTGATAACCCCAATGATGGAAAACTGGGATCCATCACTGCCTATTCTCCCGATGCCAACGATGAATTTAAAGTGCCCATGACGGATGAAAGTGAAATTCTTAAACGTCTAGGTGCCGGAGTTGAGAAAAGGATGGTGACCAAAGCGGATGGTTCGCAAAGTGAAGAAGACATTGTGGTTGGACCTAAAACGCTTGAAGTTAAACAGGTCATGGTTAAAGAAATGTGGTATTTCGACCGGAATTATTCCAGACTTGACGTGAGAATACTCGGCCTTTGTCCTATTCGGGAATATGTGGATGAAAACTTCCAGGGAGCAGATGGCATTGAAGGGGGTGTTGTGAAAACGTTGGTGTTTTGGGTCTATTTCCCCGAAGTAAGAGATTTATTTGCTCAACATGAAGTTTTTAATCCCCGAAATGATGCCCAAAGAAGAAGCTTCGATGACATTTTTATTAAACGTTATTTTGGCAGTTATGTCGCAAAAGAAGCCAACGTTTATGACAACAGGGGTATTCAAGAATATACAGTAGGGAAAGAAGCGATCCTGGAATCCAAAAGAATTGAAAACGAAATTTTTGAATGGGAACAGGATTTATGGGAGTTTTAATATAAAAGTTTATACCTCATCATAGTTAAAAAAAGGCTGTTGCAGTTTTTAATTGCACAGCCTTTTTTTATGAATTAAATGCAGTTGTTTTTTTTATTCTTTTCCGAATTCCGTTTTTATGTCTGTTGTGAACTGCCTAATTTGTTGTTCATTCTGTTTCGGACAAATTAATAATGCATCTCCCGAATCTACTACAATGTAATCTGACAATCCTTGGATAACGGCTACTTTATCCGATGGAATATTGACGATGGAATTATTGGTGTCGTACAGTAATACCTGCCCTTTAATGGTGGCATTACCTAAATGGTCCCGGGTCGAGTATTCATATAAGGAGGACCATGTGCCCAGATCGGACCAACCGAAATTGGCTGTTTGAACATATACATTGTCGGCTTTTTCCATGATACCGTAGTCGATGGAAATACTTTTACATTCCGAATAGGTTTCTTCAACTTGTTTGGTATCGAAGGAGGGAGATGCCGTTAGTGGATCAAACAACTGCTTTACCTCTTTTAAGTGGAGATCAAACGCTTTGTTAATGCTTTTGAGAGACCATAAGAAAATTCCCGAATTCCAGAAAAATTCACCGCTTTCAAAAAATACCCGTGCCAGCTCTGCGTTGGGTTTTTCTGTAAAAGTTTTTACTTTTTTAAAGTTGCTTTTATCCTCTTTCCCATTTTCGGCCTGAATATATCCGTAGCCGGTTTCAGGGCGGTGAGGTTTTATGCCAAGTGTTAATAAGGCATCCTGTTGGCTGATGAATTCCAGGCCGTTTTTCATCGCCGTTCTGAACTCTGTTTCATTGATGATCAGATGATCTGCAGGGGTAACGATGATATTGGCCTCCTTGCATCGTTCTTCGATCCATCTATTGGCAAAAGCAATACATGGGGCGGTGTTTCGCCTGAATGGTTCTGATAATATTTGTTCTGGTTTTAGTTCAGGAATATGGTCCTGCACCAAATCTATGTAGGCACGGCTGGTGACAACCAGAATATTTTCTTTGGGACATAAAGGCGCAAATCGTTCGTAAGTTTGGCGAATTAAACTTTTGCCGGTTCCCAAAATATCCAGAAATTGCTTTGGTGTACTGGTCTTGCTTAATGGCCAGAAGCGGCTGCCAACGCCACCTGCCATGATGACACAATAAGTGTTGTTCTTCATGTTATTTGGTTTATATTTACGTTTATTTTTTTAAGACAATGCATATCGATGTTTTTGACTGGCCCAATTTTTCGGACACGGTAAATTTGTTAAGTAAGGTGTTGAGGGCCAGTAAATGACCAATGCAATTGAAAAATTAATTCTTGTTTGAAAAGCTTGGTGGCCCCCGTTTTGTGCTTGCATCATAAAGTGTGCCGTTTTACCGAATACCATGTTTTCATGTTGTGGTGTCTGAAATTAGTTAATTTTGTGTAGAATATACAGATCTTATACCGCTCTGCCTTTGTGCGAAGAATTATCCTTCTTCGCACATCCCATTAAAAGGAACCATAATGGTATTCTTGGGCAGGTTTTTCGGCATAAATAATTAAAGGTGGCATCACTTTAGGGTGAATCATATTGCTTAATTTTTTTCAGAATGAAACGAGCATGTCAATATGGGATGGTTTCAGTAATGAATGTTGAATGCGCGTTTCATTCGACCAATGGTTAAATAAATGTTGTTCTAATGATTCAATCTGAATATTTGATTGATGTTGCTAATTTAGTTACTATTTAAAGAAATTTGCAATGACTTTTTTATTTCATACAGGACGTTATTTCCTATTTTTAGGAAAGGTTTTTGGGAAACCGGTGAAGCCAGGTATTTTTTTTAAACAGATTATTGACGAAATTGATGACCTGGGAGTTGGATCTTTGGGTATTGTGGCTATAATATCTGTATTTATCGGGGCGGTGATAACCCTGCAAACGGCTTATAATATTGAATTGCCGATAATACCCAGATATACCGTTGGGGTGGCGGCTCGTGATACGATACTGTTGGAGTTTTCATCTACCATTGTATCGTTGATACTGGCAGGCAAAGTGGGATCCCATATTGCATCGGAAATTGGCACCATGAGGGTTACCGAGCAGATTGATGCCCTAGATGTCATGGGGATTAATTCGGCCAATTACCTTGTTCTTCCGAAAGTCGTTGCCATGGTATTCATTAATCCTTTTTTGGTGATGATTAGTATGGGGATCGGTATTTTTGGTGGTTGGGCGGCAGGATCTTTCACCGGCGTTGTGCCATCCGCCGAATATATTTATGGTATTCAATATGCGTTTATCCCTTTTTATATTGTTTATTCCTTGATTAAATCGGTTGTTTTCGGATTTCTTATTGCAACAATTTCCGGTTACTGGGGATATTATACTTCAGGAGGTTCTCTTGAAGTAGGACGTTGTAGTACCAGAGCTGTTGTCGTGAGCAGCATTCAGATTCTTTTGTTCAATCTTATTCTTACTCAACTATTGTTGGCATGATCGAAGTTAAAAATGTATATAAATCCTTTGACGGAATTGATATATTGAAAAATGTTTCTGCACTGTTTGAACCTGGTAAAGTCAATTTGATTATTGGAAGAAGCGGCTCAGGAAAAACCGTACTGTTAAAGTCTATTGTAGGACTTCATGAAGTGGACAAAGGGGAAATTGTTTATGATGGACGAAGTTTTACTCATATGTCTGAAAAAGAGAGGAAGTTTATTCGAAAAGAAATAGGGATGCTTTTTCAGGGATCTGCGCTTTTTGATTCCAAAACGGTGGAGGAAAATGTGCGATTTCCCCTTGATGTGTTTTCGGACATGTCTTCCGCAGAAAAAAGAGATCGAACCAACTTTTGCTTGAAAAAAGTAAATCTGGAAAAGGCCAATGAACTATATCCTTCCGAATTGAGTGGTGGAATGCAAAAAAGAGTGGCCATTGCTCGAGCGATTTCTCTTAATCCGAAATATTTGTTCTGCGATGAGCCTAATTCGGGCCTAGACCCCAAGACTGCTATCGTTATCGATGAATTGATATATGAAATTACCAAAGAGTTTAATATGACGACTATTATTAATACCCATGATATGAACTCGGTGATGGGAATTGGGGAAAAGATTGTGTTTATTGCCGGTGGGGAAAAGGCTTGGGAAGGTACAAAAGAAGACATTTTAACTTCCGACAATAAGGAATTGAATGATTTCATCTATGCCTCAAAGTTTTTTAAACAGATGAGAGAAGGATTTCTCAATAAAAATAATCAGATGTAGTGGTGGTGATTTTTTAATAATTCCTGATTATGATGAACCTCAATGCTTGGGGGAGAAGCGTGATTGCCCCGATGAGTGTAGTTAGAATGCAAAAAACTAGTTATTGATATAAAGGTAATTAGCATTTTTTTAGAAAAAAAGAGCGAGATAAGGTTGGGAAGTCTGGATAAAAGGTATACTTTTGCATCCGCTTA
>NZ_JBQTGH010000014.1:0-85938 GCF_052400625.1 Thermophagus sp. OGC60D27 | reverse complement strand
ATATAACACACGATTTAAAAGATACTCTGGAAAACCTGTGGCATTTTCAGCTTACAAACCTTAACTAAACGACATTGCCTGGCCCGGGTAATAGCAAAGATAGGATCACATGAAAAAATTGAAGGTCCTGCCATTTTGGGAGTGAGTGAAATAGAAAACCGGTCGGTATTGGAAGACCTTGTTCAATCCGAACATCTCAGAAAACTAAAATACCAAATCGTCCATTACGATTCGCCCGACAGAAGAGGAGTGGATGTGGCACTGCTTTATCAACCCCGATATTTTAGAATTACCGGTGCCCGGCATGTTCCTTTAATCGTTACCGGAGAAGATGGAGAACGCGTTTACACCCGTGACCAGCTGGTGGTATCGGGAAAATTTGACGGAGATCCCATGCATATTATCGTCAACCACTGGCCATCCAGATATGGCGGGGAAAAAATTTCGGAACCCCTACGCATTGCCGCCGCAGAGCTTTCCCGTTCTCTGGCCGACTCCATCCTGGCCCTCCATCCTGAAGATAAAATTGTGATTATGGGTGACCTCAATGACGACCCAATGGATAAAAGCGTAAAAAAACATCTTCAAACCTCGGGGAAACCCAAAAGAATCAAAGAGGGACAACTCTACAACCCCATGGAGAAACTCTATAAAAAAGGTATCGGCTCTTTAGCTTATAACGGCAAATGGAACCTGTTTGATCAAATCATTATAACCCCCAACTTCCTCGAAAAACAACAGGAAGGGTACCGCTTCCACTCAATACGGGTTTTCAACGATTCTTTTTTATTGCGGGAGACCGGGAAGTATAAAAAATATCCGCACAGAACCTTTGTGGGAAATGACTTTCAGGGTGGCTACAGCGATCATTTACCGGTTTATATGATTGTAACCAAAACCATCCAATAAAATTTGTCGTTCAAATCATAAAAAAGCCTGCAAATCCTATACAAAAGGGATTTACAGGCTTTTTTTATAACTAAAAACCAAGGACGATGTGCTAATCAATACCTCTCATCAGCTTTTTGAGCCAAGGAGAAATCAGGAACATCAGCAATGCAGCCGATCCGGAAGTAATCACCAGGAAGAGGAAAAGGTTCATTCCGGGGAGATAGGTTTCCAGAATACTTTTGAGTGCTCCTGCCAGGTAGTTGGCCAAGGCGGTAGATCCAAACCAGAGCCCCATCATCAGGGAGGTGATCTTTGGAGGCGACAACTTACTAATCATACTCAATCCAATAGGACTTAAGCAAAGCTCACCCATGGTATGCAGCAGATAAACAGCCACGAGCCACAAGGGACTTACCAAGTTGTCGGGAGAAGCTTTCGTATCGGCCATAAACATCACCACAAACCCTATAGCCAGAAGTGAAAGTCCCAACCCAAATTTCACGGGAGTATTGGGATTTAACCGTCCCAGCCAGATCCACAACATGGAAAAGACAGGTGCCAGCCCTACAATAAGAGCCGCATTTACAGACTGAAACCAGGATGCATTAATTTCAAAGCTACCGATCATTCTGTCGGTCAGGTCGCGTGCGAAGAGGTTAAAAGTACCACCTGCCTGCTCAAAACCCGACCAGAAGAAAATGTTGAAGAAACAGAATACCAGGATGGCACCAATGCGGCTCCATTCGGTCTTTCCGGTAGTGTTTTTAATCACCATATAGGCAATCACCGAGATGGCACCGAGGGCAACAATTCTGACGATCCATGAAGTAACCGCTTCGGGCATGATCCACCATGTTTTGACGAAAAGAAAGATGAATCCGGCAATGGCCAATACCCAGATCCAGACTTCACCCCAGTCGCGCAAATTCAACTTTTCCACTTCACCTTTGAACTGCCGTTTGGGACCAAAGCCAATGGTACCCAGTTTTCCTTGTTCCAGCCAGAACCAGATAACACCCAGCACCATACCTACCGATACGGAACCAAAGCCCCAGGCCCAACCAACCGATTCGCCCAGATAACCGGCGATAAAAGGAGCCAGAAAAGCACCCAGGTTAATTCCCATATAGAATATGGTGAAGGCAGAATCTTTTCGCGGATCTCCCTCGGCATAGAGCCGGCCTACCATGGTGGAAATATTGGGTTTAAAGAATCCGTTACCAAGAATCAGAAGTCCCAGACCAATAAAGAGCCAGAACTCACGAAGCGTCTGAATGGCCTCTCCGCCGCCCGGCACGGCAATATACTCTGAATAGGCCATCGCTGCCTGTCCCATAGCCATCACGATACCTCCAATGAAAACGGATTTACGTTGTCCAATGAAACGGTCGGCAATAATACCCCCCAATATGGGCGTCAGATAAACCAGTCCGGTAAAAATTCCGTAAATCTCGAGGGCATGATTCTCTGCGTAAGCAAAGCCGCCATTCATAATACTCGTGGTCAAATACAATACCAATAAGGCACGCATACCGTAATAACTGAACCGTTCCCACATTTCGGTGAAAAACAGTACCCATAACCCCTTGGGATGTCTTTTTGAAGATGTGTCCATTCTTTTGTTTTTTAAAATTGGTTTATTTGCATTGCAATTATTTTTTTTGTTACATTGAAAAAGCCGGAGGTTCAACCTCAATCAGAAAACAAACCCTTCTCAACACCTTTTCGAGAAGCATATCATGCGACCCCATGTAACAAATCTATATTCAAAAAGAGACGAAAAAATCAAAAAGTCTGATACAAAAATACATTTTGTAATTAAAGTTAAAAGCATCTTTTCTCATATTGTATGAAAATTCTCACTTCGTCACAAACAGGAGAGGTCGATCGTTTCACCATAGAAAACGAACCCATCGCTTCCGTCGACTTAATGGAAAGGGCTGCCACACAGGCGTATCGATGGATCTCGGATCATTATCCTTCCGCATCGTTCAGTATTTTTGCCGGACCTGGCAACAATGGTGGGGATGCCTTGGCCATTGCCCGCATGCTTTTGCAGGAAGGCCGAAAGACGGAAGTCTTCTTATACCGCTCGGAAAATCTATCACCGGATGCGACCATTAATCTGGAAAGACTTCGAAAGCTTCCGTCTGCAAAAATAACAGATTTATCGAAACAACCTTTTCCGGGAACCATTTCCTCCACCATGGTCGCCATTGACGGGCTCTTTGGGTCGGGACTGAACAGAATTCTTAACGAGCGAGCTGCTGAAATCGTATCCCACATCAATCAAAACTATTCTCAAAGAATAGCCATTGATGTTCCGTCGGGTCTCTTTTGTGAAGACAACAGCCAGAATAACCGCGACCGAATCGTAAGAGCCACCTATACCCTCACCTTCCAGATGCCCAAATTGGCTTTTCTATTTCCCGAAAACCGGGAACAAGTGGGCCAATGGATTGTGCTTCCCATCGGCTTAAATCCCCGAAAAATAAGAGCTACTTCCACCCCGTGGCGGCTCACGCGTGAGGATGAGATCCGGCAATGGATTGTCCGCCCCCACCGCTTTGCTCATAAAGGGACGATGGGCCATGCATTACTTATTGCCGGCAGTTACGGCAAAACAGGTGCCGCACAAATGGCCTCCAAAGCCTGTTTGAAATCGGGCGTGGGATTACTCACCGCCCATGTTCCCAACTGTGCCGTGGCGGCCATGCAAACGGCGCTGCCCGAAACCATGATAAACCCGGACCGATCGGATATCATCATCTCCGAATACCCCGATCTCTCGGCCTTTAGTGCTATCGGTGTGGGCCCCGGACTGGGAACAAAAGTCAACACTCAAAAAGCCCTGCGTCAGCTCATCATGGAGGCCCACGACAAAAAAATGATCCTGGATGCCGATGCCCTCAACATCCTGGCCGCCAACAAAGAGTGGTTGAATGATCTTCCGCCCCAATCGGTGCTAACGCCGCATCCCAAAGAGTTTGAGCGACTGGCGGGCCCCTCCCCAAATGACTTCCACCGTCTGCAACAGGGAATGAAGTTTGCCCAAACCTATAACGTCGTTTTGGTGTTGAAGGGTGCCTATACCGCCGTTATAGCGCCGCAGGGCGAAGTAGCCTTCAATCCTACCGGCAATCCGGGGATGGCCACCGCCGGCAGTGGAGATGCTCTGACAGGTGTTATTCTGGCCCTGTTGGCCAACGGTATCGAACCGGTTAATGCCGCCCGGGCAGGCGTTTATGTCCATGGCCTTGCCGGTGACTTGGCGGCGCAAAACGGCCAGCGAGGAACCATTGTTTCCGATATCATTGAAAAACTGGGACCTGCATTTGCCCTAACAACAGAAATGTAGCTTTCTATTCCTTATTTTACTAACTTTGAGAACCAAGAATCCCAAAAGGTCGTTTTTAAGTTCCAAACAACAAAGGGAATAATGGATCCTTAGGGGTATAATATTCAATCAATTTTATTTCCCGAGGGCCTATATGGTGGTGCACGAAGAAGAATATGACATATAATATTTGGATCACATCCGTTGGTTCGTTATAAAAATCAGACAAACGATAATTTTATAATTCATCAAACAGAATAGACTAAAACCGGAAAATTTGAGACTGATGAAGAATATACTTTATGGAATTTTTTTACTGGGTTTAATCTCTTGCCATCCCCAACAGAAGGTTTCGCAGGCGGTAGTAGTTCCTGCAAATCAACCGCTTCAACAAGAAGGCATTTATTACCATTTACCGGCAACGGTTATCAACGTGGAGGTGACAGCACGCAAAACAGTGGAAAAAAGAGGGCCATATTACCGCTACTCCCAACGATTTCTAAATCTGAATGATATCATCACAGAAGACCGTACCGAATGGGAAATTGTGGAGGCCCGTATTTATACTTCCGGAACTCCGGATCCAGAACGAATCTTCAGGATCACCTCCGAAGGCACTCCTTCGGCCGCAGCTGTTGCTCTAACTCCCGATGGCATTTTAAGGGGGCTTAACCTTTGGAACACGGCCAATAATGAGCCGGACAACCCAATGGCTTCATTGAACCCTCTGACATCGGATGGCCTCTCCTTTGATGATGTTCCCTTTACGGAGGAGCAGCTCATCAAAACATCCAGTGCTGCCACCGCCGAAGAAGTTGCGGCAGAGATTTATCGTTTGCGCGACGCCCGCAGAAGACTTCTGGAAAGCGACCTGGAAACGCTTCCTCCCGACAACGGAGCTTACGAAAGAATCCTCAACGGGATAAATAAACTTGAAAATCAATACCTCTCACTCTTTAAAGGGAAAAAAGAGATATTTACCGTCACCCGCACCTTCACAATAACACCTGCGACCTCAATGCCGGCGAGTCAGGTCCTTTTCAGATTCTCGGAACGAAAAGGCTTTACCGATAATCTGGACATGACCGGAACACCCGTTTACATAGAAATTGAAAATGACCCGGAAGTTAAAAAAGGCACCATCCGTCTGCCGGAAAAAGAGACGGAACGGATGGGACTGGTATATTGTAAACCTGCCCGGGCCCGAATCAAGGTTATCGATCGTACGGTTTTGCTTACCGAAGCAGAGGTGCTAATCGGTCAGTTCGGCACCCTTCACCAGCTTCCTGCCACGCTGCTCGACGACCCTTCGGTTTCTGTAAAACTGGATTCCCGCACCGGGGCTTTGCTAAAAGTAGAGACTTTATCATTTGACTAAATCAAAATAAACAACCAAAAAATGAACACCAATATTTCAAATCTGACGCCCCAAAATCTATGGCACTATTTTCATGCTCTGACACAAATTCCCCGGCCTTCCAAAAACGAAGGGGAAGCAGTTCGCTTTGTCGAAAAGGAAGGAAAAGCTCTGGGACTGGAAACATTCAAAGATGAAATTGGAAATGTCATAATCCGAAAACCCGCCACCCCCGGGATGGAAAAGGCGAAGGGAGTGGTTCTTCAGGCGCACCTGGATATGGTACCACAGAAGAACAGCGACAAACAACACGACTTCACCAAAGATCCCATCGAAGCCTATGAAGAAGAGGGATGGGTCAAAGCCAACGGCACCACGCTGGGAGCCGACAATGGTATCGGGGTGGCGGCAGCACTGGCCGTATTAGCCTCCAAAGAGCTGAAGCACGGCCCCATCGAAGCCCTCTTTACCATTGACGAAGAGACCGGCATGACCGGCGCCAACCATCTTAAACCGGGAATCCTGAAAGGCGATATTCTCATCAACATGGATTCGGAAGATGAAGGCGAACTCTATGTGGGATGTGCCGGTGGTACCGATGCGAATGCGGTATTTACCTTTATGGAAGAAGAATTCCCAGAAGATTATAAGGGGATGAAAATCAGGCTGACCGGTTTAAAAGGCGGCCATTCGGGCATGGATATCAACCTGGAACGGGGCAACGCCAACAAACTGATGTTCCGGCTACTGAAATATCTGGTTGCAAACGAAGAAGTCAGGCTCTCATCCATTGAGGGAGGCTCCCTTCGCAATGCCATACCTCGTGAAGCTTTTGCCATTGTTGGCGTACCCAAAGAGAAAGTGGAGAGTGCCCAAAAAACCGTTGCCAGATTCAAAGCGATTTATCTCGACGAGTTAAAAAGCGTGGAGCCTCATCTGGAATTAACGATTGAGCCGACCCAAGCCCCTGCCTTTTTGATGGATGAGATGACCCAGGATGATCTGATCAACGCCATCCAGGCATGTCCAAACGGCGTGATAAGGATGAGCACCGACATCCCCGGCCTGGTTGAGACCTCATTAAACCTGGCGATTGTTCAAACCATCCATAAAGAAGTGCATGTAAAAGCCTTGATCCGTTCCTCCGTGGATACCGCAAAAGAAGATGTGGAATCGACCCTGGAGAGCATTTTTCTGCTGGCCGGTGCCAATGTTTGGTTCGATGGTCAGTATCCGGGCTGGAAACCCAATCCCGATTCGGAAATATTGAAAACCATGCAATCGGTTTACCAAAACAAATGGGGAAAAACACCGGAAATAAAAGCGATCCATGCCGGACTGGAATGTGGGATTCTGGGCAGTGCCTATCCCAACTGGGACATGATTTCGTTTGGACCGACCATTAGGTTTCCCCATTCCCCAGATGAAAAAGTTAATGTGGAGACGGTACAAAAATTCTGGGAGTTCTTGATCGCAACACTGGAAAACATCCCCAACAAATAACCATTTTATGCTTATAAAATTTAAGCAATTCATTGGGCTGATGGAACTCGCATGACCATGGTTTATACATTTACTTGTTGTAACCACCTTGATTGGTCATGCCCGTTTTATCATTGCAAGCGATTTAACCTTGCTTTTATGAAAAAGGTATAATCATATGAACAATGTCGCCTTTTAAGGCAATCAGGTTATGATTAATCCTTTTTCAAAAGAGCAAGGATAAATCGTTTTCAGTCTTCCAACACAATTTAACACGCCAATTTTGAATTTCATTCTCTAAAGCAATACCTTTGCACTTCGAAAATTGGAATGAAATAAATGCCTGATGACCAGAAATCTTCACCTTACTTGCCAAGGCCATTCCGACAAACACTTTTTTCCAACAGATAAGACGGACACAAAAAATATTTCAGAATCTCCAAATGGAAACAGCATCTAAACTATTAGGACGATTTTTAATCTGGCGTGTAAAACACCTTTCACAAAAACATCTTACTCTGATTCTAAGTTTTATAATTGGTATCGGGAGTGGACTGGCGGCGGTAATTTTAAAAAACACCATCCATTTTACCAATCAATTATTAACCGAAGGATTTAATCTAGACAATCAAAATTTACTATACCTGGCCTATCCGCTTCTTGGGATTACGCTAACGGTATTGTTCACGCGATTTATTGTAAAAGACAAAATCAGTCACGGCATCACCAAAATTCTATATGCCTTTTCCCGGAAAGGAGGGTATTTAAAACCGCACAATTCCTACACCTCCATCATCGGAAGTACTTTTACCATTGGTTTTGGAGGGTCGGTAGGTGCGGAAGCCCCTATCGTATTAACGGGTGCTTCCATTGGTTCTTCGTTGGGAAGGATGTTTCACCTCAACCAGAAAACCATCACCTTGTTGGTAGGTAGCGGTGCAGCGGGTGCCATTGCCGGTATTTTTAAAGCCCCCATAGCGGGTTTGGTATTTACCCTGGAGGTCCTCATGCTCGACTTGACCATGGCCTCGGTCATTCCGCTATTAATTTCGTCGGTCACCGCCACCACCATAGCCTATCTCTTTCTGGGTAAAGGCGCGGAATTTGCCTTTCACCTTCAGGATCCGTTTTTACTCAACAATCTCCCCTGGTATGTGGTATTGGGCATTGTGGGCGGACTCATATCGCTTTACATGACCTGGGGTAGTATGTATATGGAAGGAAAAATTTTAAAGATTAAGAATCCCTTTCTACGGTTGCTAACAGGAGGCGCCATTCTCAGCCTGCTGATATTTCTTTTTCCGCCGTTATACGGGGAAGGCTATACCACCATCTCGGCGTTACTCAGTGGGAACGCCGATGCTGTACTGGAAAACACATTTTTCTATCATTTTCGGGATAGCAACCTGGTCATATTGGGTTTTCTGGGTCTTCTCATTGCTTTCAAGGTTTTGGCCACCGCGGCCACCAATGGGAGCGGCGGCGTGGGAGGAATATTTGCCCCCACCCTTTTCACGGGGGGTGTCGCCGGTTTTTTTATGGCCAGACTGTTGAATCAGATGGGTTGGGTCAATTTACCGGAAGCCCACTTTGCTTTGGCAGGCATGGCGGCATTGATGGCCGGAGTAATGCATGCACCTTTGACCGCCATCTTTCTTATCGCTGAAATCACCCACGGATACGCCCTCTTCATTCCGCTTATTCTAACCTCCACGGTATCGTATCTGACCATCATGTACTTTGAGCCACACTCCATTTATACCAAACGGCTTGCCAAAAAAGGAGAACTACTCACCCACCACAAAGACAAAGCGGTATTGACCCTTATGCGCCTCAACAAAGTCATTGAGACCGATTTCAAGACCGTGAGTCCGCAACAAACCCTGGGCGAACTGGTGAAAGTTATTGCCAAAGCCAGAAGGAATATCTTCCCCGTATTAAACGAAGAAGGGAAACTGCTGGGTATTGTATTGTTGGATGACATCCGGGAAATCATGTTCAATAACGAACTCTACAACCAAACAAAGGTGGAAAATCTCATGACCATCCCCCCCGCTTTTATTGAGGCCAACGAAAGCATGGATAAGGTGATGCGAAAATTTGAAGAGACGGGGGCCTGGAATTTGCCGGTAGTAGAGAATGGAAAATACCTGGGGTTTGTCTCCAAATCCAAAATCTTCTCTGTTTATCGCAGAGTATTAATTCACTTCTCCGATGAATAATGAATAGACGGCAGGTGAATCAGTTCGCAGCAAATTAAACTTTTCGCATCCTCCTTCAAACTACATTTTTAAATAGTTTTTTACCCCGACGCTGAAAGTTTTTGTTGCCTCTTTTCAAAAAGAGAGTGAAATGTTATACGGAAATATTGAAGCCCTACGGTAACATTTTGGGAATAGTGAAATTGCTGTAAGAATTGCCGATAAAATAAATGGAATTCTTTACCTTTGACAAAAATTATCAATTTATTTTCCGGCCTTTCATAATAGTAGATTGGTATTAACGCAGCAACATTAGAATTCATACACTTTTTCGCCGGAGGTTTTTCTTACCTCCTAAAAAAACCATCCGGTTCCGAGAAGAAAAATCGCTCAATGTTGTTCCCCTCATTCTTCAATCTATCATTAAAGGCATCAAACGATACAAAACTATGAAGAGAGACGACAAAATCTTTGCACTGATCGAAAAAGAGCATCAGCGACAGCTTAATGGCATCGAACTGATTGCCTCCGAAAATTTTGTAAGCGACCAGGTAATGGAAGCCATGGGTTCATGCATGACCAACAAATATGCGGAAGGTCTCCCCGGGAAGCGTTATTATGGGGGTTGTCAGGTCGTGGATGAAAGTGAAACGCTGGCCATTGAACGATTAAAAGAACTCTTTGATGCCGAATGGGCCAACGTACAGCCACACAGTGGTGCCCAAGCCAATATGGCTGTATTGATGACCGTTTTGAATCCGGGGGACAAATTTCTGGGTTTGGACCTGGCACATGGAGGTCACCTCTCTCACGGTTCACCGGTTAACAGTTCGGGAAAACTTTATCAACCCATTGCCTATGGCGTGAAAGAGGATACCGGACTGGTAGATTATGACATGATGGAAAAGCTGGCGCTGGAACATAAGCCCAAACTGATCATTGGCGGTGCCTCGGCCTATTCACGTGACTGGGATTATGAACGTATGCGTGCCATTGCCGACAAAGTGGGTGCGATCCTCATGATCGATATGGCACACCCTGCCGGACTTATTGCTGCCGGATTATTGAAAAACCCGGTAAAATACGCGCATATCGTCACCTCCACCACCCACAAAACACTGAGAGGTCCTCGGGGGGGAATCATCCTGATGGGGAAAGATTTTGACAATCCCATGGGCATCAAAACCAAAAAGGGAGAAATCAGAAAAATGTCTTCGCTGCTCGATTCTGCAGTATTTCCCGGTATTCAGGGTGGACCGCTGGAACACATCATTGCCGCCAAAGGAGTAGCATTCTATGAAGCGCTGCAGCCCGAATATAAAGAATATCAAAAACAGGTGCAGAAGAATGCCAAGAAAATGGCAGAGTGTTTTATTGCCAAAGGCTACAAAGTGATTTCGGGGGGAACCGACAACCACAGTATGCTCATCGATTTGCGGACCAAATTTCCTGAATTAACAGGAAAAAAAGCTGAAAACACTCTGGTATTGGCCGATATTACCATCAATAAAAACATGGTGCCATTCGATGATCGTTCCCCCTTCCAAACGTCAGGAATTCGTGTAGGAACGGCCGCTCTGACCACCCGCGGGTTGAAAGAAGAACATATGGTTCCCGTTGTCGATCTCATTGATGAAGTCTTGAGCAACCCCGATAGTGAAGCAACCATTGCCTCGGTTAGAAAAAGGGTGAATGAAATGATGAAAGATTTTCCCATTTTTAAATAATATATAATGGTTGGATGGTTGATGTGCTGATGATGAAGAACGGGAAGTCAGAGGCCGGAAGCCAAAAATCGTTTGGATACAGGTAGAAAAAATAGAAATATATTAGTCCATTGGCCTATTGGTCTAATTGCCTGGTAGCCTTATTGCTTGGATCAAGTTCGTTTCAATCATAACAAAAGTGTCGTGTACCGGCACTTTTTCTTTTTAGGCGACATGATCATACGCAGTATACATTCAATAAAACCATTCAAGAGCCGGCGGAAGGTCATAAGATCACATAAAGAGGTTTAAATTTCGATAGATATGCCAACACTGGAACCCATCAACGCCCTGTTATTGATATTGGCCGGATTGGCTGCGGGTGTGATCAACACCTTTGCCGGTAGTGGATCATTAATTACATTACCGTTATTGATGTTCATGGGCCTTCCACCGGCCATTGCCAACGGCACCAACCGCATCGGTGTGGTGGTACAAAACCTGGTTGCTACGGGTAATTTCGTACGACAAAAAGAACTGCAACCGAAAAGAGAATGGGCACTGATTTTCCCGACCCTTTTCGGTTCTTTGCTGGGTGCTACCTTGGCGGTTGAAATAGAAGAAGATTTTCTCAACTATTTCATTGGTGGACTATTGGTCGTAATGTTTTTTGTGATTTTACTGAAGCCCTCCAGTTGGATTAAAGGGAAAGCGGGGACAATGCCAACCACCAAGTCGAGATGGATCAACACCATTCTCTTTTTTTTCATTGGCATTTATGGTGGATTTATTCAGGCAGGAGTAGGTCTCTTTTTGCTGGCCGGACTGGTTTTGGGTGCCGGCTATGATTTAGTCCGGGCCAATGCCGTAAAAGTACTGATGGTTCTAGCCTTCACACTGGTGGCCGTGGCCGTATTTCTAAAGGCCGGGCAAATTGTTTGGAGTTACGGATTGTGCTTGGCAGCAGGCAATGCCGCGGGGGCCTGGATCGCGTCGAAATATGCAAGTAAGATCGGCGCCAAAAACATCAGATATATTCTCCTGGCAGTGGTATTATTTTCCGGACTAAAAGTATTAGGGCTGCTTTAAAAGGAAAACTTCGGAGGGTGTTCAGAGTCATTGGGGGATACTTCTATGGCTCTCATAAATTAATTTAAGTAATTGACCGAATGGAACTCACACGAACAATTAAGTTTCGAGGTAATGGTTTTAAGTTCAGAGTTCCCGGAAACCACTCTGTCGCAGTTCCGCAGCCACCACTCAACCATCCTACCAATTCCCTTTCGACCCTAACCGCCTCATCCCTTACCTCTAAAGTGACAAACTTCCATTATCATGCTCATTTCATTGTTTTGTTCCCCAGAATTAAACAGAATTGTTAAAAACTCACCGACGAGAATTCTTTTTACTTCATTTTCACTATTCCAAACTGAAATGATAAGTAATGGTTCCCACTTGTTTTGCGGGAGCATTGGGATCGGGATTAAAACGAGCCTTCATGGCTGCAGCCTTGGCCACTCTCCACAAATATGAGTTTTGCGTAGTGGTGCCTTTGAGAATTGGTACTGCATTTATAACATTTCCGTCAGGATCCACAGTAATTTGCACCACAACGATACCTTCTTCCTGAATATTATATTCGGGTTTAGGCAATGATCCTTTCAACGAACGTCCTCTCAAATCATACCCTGTCCCACTTTTTCCTTTTCCGGTACCGGTGTATGTTCCCACACCGGGTTCACCACCTGGGGCTCCTTGGTTTCCGACACCGCCGGCTTCACCCTGGGAAGCGCCAGTACCTTCTGTTTTACTGAAGGCATTAAGCACATTGTTTCGAGCTTCCTGAGCTTTTCGTTCCAGTTCTTCTTGTCTTTTTCTTTCTTCTTCCAGTTTTCGCTGCCGTTCCAACTCTTCCTGCCGTCTCTTCTCCTCTTCGATTCGTTTTTGTCGTTCTATCTCCTCCTGACGTTTGCGCTCCTCTTCCAGTCTTTTCTTTTCAGCCTCTTGTTTTGCTTTTTCTTCTTCACTGATGGAGGGAGCTTCTTCAAAATCCTGGGTGTTAACAGTCTCCTCCGCGGCTTCAGGCGAGGTGGTCGGGGGTGGACTCACCGGCTCGGGCTGACTGGTCGGTTGTTTGTTTTGCACACCTGCCGGCTGGCTGAGAATGGGTTCCGATGCTCCCATCCCGGTAGGGCCATCACCGAAATCGACCAAAATACCTTCCTCTTCCCTTGGCATACTGGAAAGCCCCAATACCATAAGAAGAATCAATAGAACCACATGAAAAATGGTGCTACCGATAACGCCTGCTCTTTTATCTTTTTTGGATGGATTGGTCATCTTCTAAAAATTATTCCTCTAAAAATAACAGTTCTAATTTTTTCTTGGCCTCTTTCTCAACAACTCTGTCAATACGAACTAATCGTCCTATAAACTAGGTTCTTGGAATAGTCAAAAGCCGATACAAGCTAACGACTAAATCTACCACTAAACCGGTTCCCTGCCACTCTACCTAACCTTTTTTTATAATATATCACAGTCCACCAACGCGTCCGAAATCTTTCTTGATATAAACGCACTAATTACATAGCGCCGATCTCATCCGGGCCAATGAGAAATGAATGAGAACAACTAAAACCCTAATCCTTAAAAGGCACTCTTTCATTAATGGCTTTCCTATCAAATAGGGCCCAAAGTTATTTCGCCCGAGTTGCCAAAATCAACTTATACTTATTGCGTTTGGCAATATTCATCACTTTCACCACTTCTCTCATAGGAACGTTTTCATCCACATGAAGAGAGATGTAAATATCGGGATTTTGTCCCACTTTTTCTTTCAATATGGGTTCTATCTGACTGAAACTGACTCTTCGGTCTTCCACATAATATCTGAGATCACGGGTGATGGAGACAGTGGTCTGGGGTTTTGCCGCCGTCTGGTTGGCACTTTGCGGCAATAATAATTTAAGCGCCGTAGGATGCACTAATGTGGATGTGATCATGAAAAAGATCAACAACAGAAAAACCACATCTGTCATCGACGACATACTAAATGTTGGATCTATTTTACTTCTTGACTTTAAAGCCATGACCTAAATTTGTTTCCGTTAATTAACCTACAGTCCGTCAAGGCACTGCCATCTACTATAACCCGACCGCTAACCGGCGGGTTCATTCAAAAGGTCCATGAATTCCATGGTTCTCGCTTCCATTTTAAAGACCACACTTTCAATCCGGGCCACCAGCCAGTTGTAGGCAAAATAGGCGATAATTCCCACAATCAGACCTGTTACAGTGGTCACCAGGGCGGTATAAATACCACCGGCAAGCATGTCCACTTCAATGTTACTTCCTGCATTGGACATCTCCCAGAACGATTTAATCATACCAATAACCGTACCCGTAAAACCAATCATGGGCGCCCCCCCTGCTACGGTGGCCAACACCGGCAATCCTTTTTCCAACCTGCTGACTTCCAAATTACCCACATTCTCGATGGCGGTATTGACGTCATTTAACGGCCTGCCGATTCGGGTGATCCCTTTTTCAATCATCCGAGAAATAGGATTGTCATGCGATTGACAAAGCGCCAGTGCTGAATCAATCTTTCCCTCATGGATATAGTCTTTTATGCGATTCATAAAGCTTTTATCTTCTCTGGATGCCCGCTTTATGGCCAGATATCGTTCAATAAAGATGTAAACGGCAACAAACGACAGCAAAAAAAGCGGAATCATAATCCAACCGCCCTGAATTAACAATTCGAAAAGATTAATGGTTGCTTTTTCTTCACCACCTGCCATTTCGCCCGCTTGGGCAGCGGCCTCACCGGCAGCCTGTATCATCAAAAACAGATTCATATTCATTCTTCTTGATAGTTCGACTCAATTTGTTTTGCCCGCCAAATTAGTGATTTTTTGGTACACTGAAAACAGATACATCTAATCAATATCCACTAAACGCTTAAAATTGATAAAATACTATTTTGAAGCACCACTAAAGTTTAGCAAAAAAACGCCTGGATATTACGCATATCCACAATATCGCGTCGGTTCCTGAGATTTAATTTTCAAAAAGGAAGGTACGCTTTTCTCATTCATATCTGATAGCATCCACCGGATTGCTTGTTGCAGCCTTCCAGCTATGCCAGCTCACTGCCAGCAATGCGATTAAAACAGCAATGACGGCGCTAACCATGAAATAGAGTGGTGTTAAATTGATTCTGACAACAAAATTTTCGAGCCATTGCTGTAAAACAAAATATCCGCTTAAACAGGCAATGGCAATGGCAATACCGACCATCGTTAATGTCTCGGACAAAAGTGTACGAACGACCTCTAATTCTGTGCTTCCGACCACTTTACGAATTCCGATCTCCTTTGTCCGCCGCGTAATACTCAGAATGGAAAGGGCCAACAAACCAACAAAACTAATAGCAATGGCCATCGCGGCTCCCGCCAAAACCAATTTCATCACACGTTCTTCGCCTTCAAACTTATTGGCATAAACATCGGTCATATCAAATTGCCCATAAATAAAGTCCGGCGAATAATTTTTAAATATTTGTGCGATGCGGGCTTGCTGTTCACCGGATAACTTACCACGAGTCCGGAGATAAACATTTCTGACATAAAACCAATAATTAGAAAGCACCAAAGGAGCAACGGGATCACCGGGATGGTCCTGAAAAATAAAATCTTTCGCGATGCCTATAACCGTCAGGGGCTCTCCGTGCATATCCACCAGACTTCCCACACCAATATCTCCACCCAGCATTTTCACGGCCGCCTGGTTAAGGATAACCCCCATTTTATCGGCTTCGGAGTTGGTAAAATATCGGCCTTCCACCAATTCAATCTGCATGGTTTTGTCAAAGCCGGGATTGACACGATATTCTCTAATTCCCAAATAATTGCCAGGAGCACCATACTTTTTTATGGCTTGTCCACTAGACCCATCCCCCATACTATGGGTTGAAGACCCCACACTTTCAACGAAGGGGAGCTGCCGCAATTCGTTTTCGATGGCATCGATGCTTTGAACAATTTTCTCATCAAGATTGGTTATTCCGATCACATTCTCGGGATTAAATCCAAGCGGCTGTTTTTTTAAAAAATTTGTTTGTGCCACAACAACGAGTAAAGCCGAAATCAAAAAAACAGAGATGGAAAATTGCAATATTACTGCAATCCGGGACAAAGTACTCTTTCTTTTAACTTTCAATGATTTTCCTTTTAAAGCACTAACCAAATTAAGGTTTGACAAATAATAAACGGGATAAGCACCGGACACAATGATTAAGATTGCCAGGATTGACAACACAACCAATAATCCGGACCATGAAAATATATCGGCATAGGTTATCCGACTTTGCATAATTTGAGCAAAAGAAGGCTGAAAGAATGCAGTAAGAATAACAGCCAATACAAAAGCAATCAGGGCGATGATGCCGGTCTCGGTAAAAAAGAGTTTTGCCAGAGTGGCCTTGGTGGCTCCCAGTGCCTTGCGGGCCGCGATTTCAGCAATCCTTTTTTCACCATGCAGAATATAAAGATTAATAAAATTGATTAGCGCAATCAGCAGAATAAAAAACGCGATGAAAGCCACAATGCTGATATGGCTTAAATTTGCCTTCGCCGATAAATCCATTCCAACAACAGAATGCAAATGCAGGGTAGGCAATTTTTCCACGCCGGAACGAACGGTGGCATTGAACGGTTTGGCCCAGGGTTTCATGATCCTATTATTGGCTTCGGCAATCTTTGCTCCGGCCATTTCGATATCGGCATTTTCTTTAATCCGAAAATAAGTAAAGGCTTCTAAACCACCCCACTTTTCCGGTTTAATGGTAGGCATCGAAACCAACAAATCGAATCTGAAATGGCTATTGCCGGGTAAATCTTTAATGACCCCGGTGACAATTATTTTTTCATCCGATAGGGTAATCACTTCTCCAAGACAATCGGTACGGTTAAATATTTTCTTGGCGGTTGATTCGCTAATCACCACCTTCCCGGATCCATCCAGTGCTTCATCAGGACTGCCGTACATCAATTCCAAACCAAACACATCAAAAAACGCCTTATCGACATACAAAACCCGAAAATTGAGATAACGTACTTTGTTGTAATCAACAATCGTCTCCCATCCGTTATAAATCTGAGTTGCAGATCTAACCTCCGGGACCTGGGATGGTATTTCAGTATAGGCGCCTCTTAAACAGAAGCCCATTTTTCTGGTCTGACCGTTTCTGGTTACGGCATTGTATAATCGCACTACTTGGTCTTTGGTTTTAAAATGCTTGTCAAAACTTAATTCATGTTTCAGGTAAACCGACAGTAGCAGTATAGCACTTAAACCAATTGCTAACCCTGGAATATTGACAAAGACCAACAGCGGATTGCGTTTTAGCATTCTAAAAATAAAAGAAAGGTTTTTCATTTTGTTGTTCTTTATTTTTTTCCACAATGATCATTATTCATACCGTAAAGATTTTACTGGATTCCGCATCGCAGCTTTGACGCTCTGCCAACCAACCGTCAATATTGCAATTAAGAGGGCCAATAGGCCTGCCAAAACAAAAATCCACCAGCTTAATACTGTTTTATAGGCAAAGTTTTCAAGCCATTGACTCATGGCATACCAGGTTATGGGGGTCGCAATAATGACAGCTAAGCCAACCCATTTTATGAATTCTTTACAAAGCAATTTGAGAATATCGCTTTCACTGGCACCATTCACTTTTCGAATGCCAATTTCTTTCGTTCGACGATCCAAAACATAATAAGTCAAGCCTATTAAGCCGAAACAAGACAGTAACAGCGAGATAAAAGTGGAATAAGAAAGTATCGACTGAAATTGAAAATCCTTGGCATAATGATCTTCCCATGATTGTTTAAGGAAATGATACTCAAAAGGAAAATTAGGAGAATTCTGATTCCAGGCCTTCTCCACCTGATTGATGGTCGCGTTAAACCTAGAGAAACTGCCGCGATTAATCTTAAGATACATTACTTCGTCGCATTTCCCGGAACATAGATAACCAGCCGCCCTGATAGGTACGTGCAAAGATTCGAAATTAAAGTCTTTAGCAATCCCAACAATTTTCCCATTTTGAGGTTCTGAAACAGCGATTCTTACATCAGAAAGATTGCTAATACTAAAATTTTTCCGTGCTGTTTCATTGAAAATAAAGTCCTGCTTTTCATCCGAATGATTATCAAATCCCGATCCCTCAACAATTTCAATTCCAAAGAAGTTGAAAAAATTGGGCGCAACCGAAAGCTTGGAAAAAAATACGTCGTCTTTCTCTCCTTTATTGATCATTTGCATCACCCAATTTTGACCATTATTTGTAAGCAGGGATTCAGAGAAGGTATAGTCCAAAACACCGGGAATTCTCTCTAATTCATTTTTAAAAACATCGATATTTTTATAAATATCATCATTGAGGATAAAAAACAAAATATTCTCCCTGGCAAACCCCGGATCTCGACTTTGCAAAAAACTATTTTGGCGATGAATGACAAGAATTGAGGCAACGAGTGCAACCGAAACAGAAAACTGAAATATCAGTAGAGTGTTTCTGAAAAAATTCCTTTTCTGCCCTAATTGCTTTTTCAATAAAAGAGAAGGAGATTGTTTGCTAACAATATATCCCGGCACAATACCCGTTAAAAAAGCCATAAATAACAACATCAATATCGGAATAATCAGATATTTCATTTGTAGCAACCCGGAAAGGGTAAATTGAGAATTGGTGAGATGATTCAATTTACTTAACGACATCCCACCAACAATAACCGAAAAAACAAAAGCCAATAGCAATAAAAGGACCGTTTCGGTGGTTAACAATCCAATGATGCTGATGCGACTACCCCCCAAAGTTTTCAGAAGTCCCACATTTTTATACCACTTTTCCCGTTGAGCGGTTATGATATTAATGTAGTTTACACATGTCAAGAGTAAAATTAGCATCCCTGTAATGCCAATTATTGAGAGAGTTATTCGATTGCCATGCTTTAGCAGGCTTAGTTCAGGTAGATCAAAGTAAACACGCGAAAACGGGAACAAACTAAAGCTAATTTTTTCAACAAAATCGTCGGGGACTTTATCTAATGAGATACTCTCAAGTTTTGCCTTAATTTTATCCAAAGAGGTATTCGCCCCTATTCTCACAAATCCCTTATAATTTCTTGTACCCCATTCCTTGACATGTTCATCATACCATTCAATTTTAAAATTGGTTTGGAATGATATGACGGCCTCAAAATCCCAAGAAGAATTATGTGGCAGATCTTCCACTACAGCGCCTATTTCCAATTCCTGGTTCTGAAGATAGGTGGCATTGTAAATAACGGATTTCCCCACCGGATTCTCATCTCCAAAAATCTTTTTGGACAATGACCGGGTAATAACCAATTTGTTAGCACTATTCAAGGCATCGACCGGGTTACCCCATACCGATTGGAACTGAAAAACTCGAAAAAAACAGGAATCGGCAGTTAGCATTCGGTCCACTTTATAACTGCGATTATCCCTTTCTAGAAAAATCTGAGGAGACCAATCTACCGTACAGAAAGTAACACTTTCCAATTCAGGAATCTCCTCTTTTACAAGGTTTACCATATTGTATGACAGATAAGTATCTCCTCCATTTGTCAGACAAAACACCTTGTCAACCTCCGGGATATATTCATCAACGCTCCGTTCCTTGGTGACAAAAATAAAAATCATCAAGCTCACCGTAATTCCAAGCGTAAGACTCAGAACATTAAACAGGGCAAACGTTTTAGATTTACTTAGACTCCTATAGGCCAGCCATATAGTCTTAAAAATCATGCTATTGTGATTTACAATTACATTCGTAAAAAATTAATTTAAGTTATTGGGCCAATGGAACTCGCATGAGCAGGAGTTTCTAGTTCTTAGTTCTTAGTTTCTAGTTCCTGATTCTTAGTTCCTACATTTCCACGATAAGCCTAATCATCTAATGGTCTAATAGCCTATTAACCTTACAACCAACCTTTTTTTCCTTCTGCCTGCGCACTCTATACATAATTCTTATCGTGACAATCCTACATTGGCAGGCTCGTTTTATTAGGTATTAAACTATGCTCATTCTTCATAATGCCATTCGTTTTTGTGCTCATCTATTCATCCCTAAGAGCATCTACCGGATTTTGGGTAGCGGCCCTCCAACTTTGCAAGGCTACTGTCATCAACGCAATAATCAGTATTAGGATTCCGGCACTCAAAAATATTGAGATGGTTAAGTCGATCCGAAAGGCGAAATTTTGTAGCCAACGATTCATCGTCCACCACGAAAGAGGAACCGCTATTGAAAATGCAATGCCACCTGAAATAAGAAAGGGCTTAATCAAACGTGTAACGATACTGAAAACCGGCTCCCCAATACATTTTCGGATTCCAATCTCTTTGGTTCTTTGTTCTGCCATAAACATAATCACCCCCAAAAGACCTAGAACAAAAACTATCACTGAAAAACCGGAAAAGACACTAACCAACTTTCGCAAATTACGTTCGGAGGCCAACATTTTTTCAATTTCTTCCTCAAAAAATCCATACGTCAGGGGTATATCCGGTTCAAACTTGCGGGCTACTTCCTCTATATAATTAAGGGTTGCATGAATGTGGTATCTATTGGTCTTAACAACAATAAAATTGGTAGACATCTGATCTCCTATTGCCTGAATGGCAAGCGGTTTTATATCTTCTGAGAGCGTATTGAAATGGATGTCTTTGATAACGCCCAGAATTGGAAGGGTCGTGCCATAAGCTTCAATATTTTTACCTTCAAACTGATTCCACCCGATCATATTGGCAAAAGTTTCATTGATAACAACCCCCTTTTGATCATTATTCCGGAAGAAAGTACCTTCCTTCAATTCAATTCCAAACGTCTTAAGCAAATCCGTATCGCCCTGCCAGTCTGTCACAAGCGGTTTAAAAGAGGGATCTTTCCCATCCCATTTCCATCCTTCGCCGTTATTTCCTATCGAAAAGGGAAGATGAGAAATGACGGTAGACGATTCAACATTTGTGTTTCGGTTTATTTCCTGTTTGAAGGCCTGATGACGATTTTTTAACTTTCCATTCAGATAGACATATATTAATTGACTTCTATCATATCCCAAATCCATATTTTGAAGATAATCGGTTTGTTTGGAAATGATAAATGTTCCACTAAGGAGCAACAGGGAAACAATAAATATGGCCACGACCATCGCATTTCGAAACCACCCCTTCGCCTTTACGGATCTGAAACCCGATTTCATGGTAATAGCGGGTCGAAAACCGCTAAGATAAAAGGCAGGATAACTTCCGGCCAGAAAAACTGTAAAAAAATAGATCGCCACGATGGCCAAAAGAGGCTCCCACGAAAATACAAACATCGGATCTATTGGCCTTCCGATGAAAGAAATAAACAGGGGAAGTCCCGCAAAAGCTAAAAAAATGGAAATAATAAAAGCCAGCAAACAAACCACCGCTATATCGGTATAAATAAGTCGGATCAGGCTCCATCTGGTGGCTCCCAAAGTTTTTCGAAGTCCCGACTCTTTAATCTGATTCACAGAACGGGCCGTATTAAGATTAATGAAATTCAAAGTTGCTGTTAATAATACCAGGAAGGCAATCAAAATAAAAATACGGACGTTTCGGATATTGTTATCTTCAATCAGATATTTATCTTTCCATTTATAGGCCCTGAGAAAATTGGTGGATTCAGGAAGCTCTTTTTGAATTCTATTGGTGATCGAAGAGGCCACTTTTTCGAAATCATCAGGAGATCTCAAGAGCCCAAACGTTGTAAAAGCATTATTATACCAAGTAAAAAGAAAATCATCGCGCTGAAAGAAGATCCTTGTTTTCTCTAATGGCATCAAAGCGGAAAAAGAAATAGAAGAATTCTTCGGGATGTCTTTGATCACTCCCACAACAATCATATTATCATTGTTATTGAATTTCATCACGCGTCCTACAGGATTTTCCTCTCCAAAATATTTACGGGCAGCTGTTTCGGTTAACACAATCTTGTTTTCAACATTTTCTTCGCCCCTGTTCCCGTACTTAAAGGGTAAAGTCATGATATCGAATAGGGAGAAATCGGCAAAGGCCGTTTTTTCCAGATACTTTTTATCTTCATATTGAAGCAAAAATTCCATGTAGGGCGGAAGAAATCGAGCGGTCCGAATCACCTCCGGATATTCGCTCGCCAAGGATGGCGCAACCGCCGGTGGACATCCCCTGAAAGGAACCTTTTCGGTGCCCCCTTCAAGAAAGGCATGCACTACGAAAATACGATCAAGCTTATCATTATATCTGTTGTATTGGATTTCATCCACAATCCAAAAAAAAATAAATAACACACAAACCAGGCCCGCCACCATACCGGACACACCTAACATCATTGCTGTTTTGTTCTTCTTCAGTCGCCTGAATATCATCAAAAGGGTCTTCATTAACGCAATTTTAAAATTGGTGGAATAAAGAGCCGCTTCGCTCCCACCAATATGTTTTTTTATTCTACTCTACACGCCGGCCTTTTAAAAAATCATCTCCCCCAGTTCCTTTTTCATCTCTTCGGTGATGATATGCCCATCAAAAAGGTTGACCACCCTGTGGGCATATTCGGAATCCCGTATGGAGTGCGTAACCATCACAATGGTGGTGCCTTCCCCATTCAGCTCCGAAAGCAGATGCATCACTTCTAATCCGTTTTTGGAATCGAGGTTACCGGTAGGTTCATCGGCCAAAATCAATTTGGGATTGGCCACCACTGCGCGTGCGATGGCAACCCTTTGCTGCTGGCCCCCTGACAGCTGTTGCGGGAAATGCTTTTTTCGATGTCCAATATTCATTCGGTCAAGGACTTCTTCCACCCGTTCTTTTCGTTCTTTGGCTTTATACTTAAGGTAGATCAGCGGCAGTTCCACATTCTCAAAAACATTGAGCTCGTCAATCAGGTTAAAACTCTGAAATACAAAACCGATGTTTCCCTTTCTCAGTTTGGTGCGCTGGCGCTCTTTTAAACGGCCCACTTCCGTTCCATCAAAATAGTATTCTCCCCCCGAAGGATTGTCCAGCAATCCAAGGATGTTGAGCAAAGTAGATTTGCCACAACCCGAAGGACCCATAATGGCCACAAATTCACCATTCTGAACATGCAGATTAATCTTGTCAAGTGCACTGGTTTCAATCTCTTCAGTGCGAAATACTTTGGATAAGTTGTTTGTTTTTAGCATAGTCTAAATATTGCAAAGAGCATGGGGCATGGGGCTTAGAGAAGGCTACCCTCACTAATGTTTATCCATACCTTCATAGCTCATGGTGATTATATATAAATCAATTCTTATACAGTTGCATAGGGGATAGGGAACAGATCATTAAATATGATATTATTCACCCTTATTCAACGTGCCATATCCTTATCTTTTTTTTTCTTCATTCATTCTTAATCTCATTCTTAATTTTGAAATCTTACGACTTAAAACATCCAAATCTAGCAACAGGCTATTCAAACAATTCGTATCAATATAACTTTGTTGATGAGCAATAAAAACAAGATTAGCCGTCTCAAATACAGAGCGCCTTGCTATGTTTAAAAAATTAGCAAAGTCTCTATCGGAATAAGATCCCGCACCCTCCGCTATATTATTGGATATACTTAACGAGGCTGCTCTTAGCTGCTCAGCAAAACGAAAACTTTTCGCATCACTTATTTCATCTGCCAAACTAAATAACTTTTCATTCAGGGTTATAGAATCTTTCCATATTTCTAATTCCATAAATCTAAATTGCGGCATAACCTACATAATTTAAGTCCTAACAATTTAGTATTCGGCGAATTGCATTCTTTCCAAAAATAAAAAATTCATAATATACAACATTGGATGACCTACCCTAAATTTCTTCCGTCTTCTTGCTCAATCTACTCTATGCTCTTTGCCCTATGCCCTGAGCAATTATCTTATTTCCAACCTCTCATTATCTCCAAACATCTCGTAGCCGGAAGTGATTACTTTTTCGCCCGGTTCAAGGCCTTCCAGCACTTCAAAGTAACGTGGATTCTGTTTCCCTATCTTCACCGGCCGTTTGTATGCCGCGGTTTCGGAATCATTTAAAACAAAGACCCACTGTCCGCCGGTACTTTGGAAGAAGGCGCCACGAGGTATTAACACTGCACGGACCGACTGCCCCAATTGCATTTTAATATGGTAGGTTTGACCTGTACGAATGCTTTTCGGTTTTTGGTTTTGAAACACCATATCAATTTGAAACTGTCCATCTCGCACTTCAGGATAAACTTTTTTAACAAGTAAGGAATATTCAGCCTCATTTCTGTTGAAAGAACAAGGCAGCCCGGTTTTGACTCGGTCGATATAATGCTCATCCACACTAGCCTTTACCTTAAAATCAGATAACACATGAATCATACCGATTCGCTGTCCCTGCGCAATGGACTGGCCAAGTTCCGCGTCGAGCATTCCCAGCTGTCCGTCCACCGGAGCTCTCACTTCCAGATGGTCCAGTCGTTCCCGAACAAGCCCCAACATCTGTCGCATTTTTTGCAAGTCATTGTCCAACGTTTTCATATTGGTCATTAGCATAATGGAATCGTTTTTGGCCTTTAAACGATTAATTTCCAACAAATCTCGCTCATATTCATAATCTTCTTTTGCCTGCAAATACTCCTCTTTAGCAATTAATTTTTCCTCGTATAACATTTGGGACTGCTCATAATTTCGTTGTTTTCTTTGTAGACTAAATCTATTATCCAGCATGTTTCGTCTTGATTGAATCATTTCCGCTTCAAAGCTAATGCGAGTATTGCGCAAATAATTTTCTTTTTCGGCCAGAGCTGCTTCACTGTTTAATATGGTTTGATAGAGCTGCCTGTTTTCCAGACGAAGAATGACATCCCCCTTTTTTACCATGGCCCCTTCTTCAATAATTTTTTCCTTTATCCTTCCACCCTCTATGGCATCCAGATAAATGGTAGCAATGGGCTCTACCTGACCGATAATGGTAATGTAATCGTTAAACAGCCCCTGTTCCACAGTGCTAATGGTCAACTTATCCTTATCCACCCGCATCACCGAACTATGATCGGCCCAAATAATCTGGTATATAAAAAACAGAAACACTAAACCGCCCATTCCCAAATACACATGTGGTTTTCTAATCCTCTTTCTTTTTTCAATTACTCGATCCATTAACTTAACGTTCTAAAAAATTTCAATATTCAGATATAGCATAATATTTTTTAACCAATCCACCTTTCCAACCGCTCACCTTTCAACCATTCCATATTCCACAACCATACCAAAACGATCAAAACACACACCCTCAAGCCTATAAAAAAACGCACAACCATCTTGGGTGTAAAAATTTCACACGCCAAATTGTAAAATAATTTGACACCTCGTTGAAATCCCATCCCCAAACTTCTACCTTTGAACCATCTTAGAATCACAGGCCGGAAATTGCCCCTGTTATTCGAAAGCTTTAGTCCCGACACAACTGCACCCCCCCATATATAAGCTATATTTTTAAACTCTAATAAAAGGATTAATGTCAAGTGGTAATATTTTAATCGTTGACGACAACAGGAGCATACTGACCGCATTGGAATTGTTGTTATCTTCCGAATTTGATCATGTGGAATGTTTAACCAATCCCAACCGGATTACCTCTTTTCTGGAAAAATATCCATGTAACCTTGTCCTCTTGGACATGAACTTTAAAACCGGCGCCAACACCGGAAACGAAGGTATTTACTGGCTTCAGCAAATAAAGGCCAAATATCCGCATATATCGGTGGTGATGATTACCGCTTACGGGGATGTGGAATTGGCGGTAAAAGCCCTGAAAACAGGCGCTACCGATTTCGTTTTAAAGCCATGGGACAATACCAAACTCCTGGCCACGGTTAAAGCGGCAGTTCAGCTCAGTCAATCCAGGAAGGAAGTTAAAGCCCTTAAGCAAAGAGAGAAAGATTTGAAAAGCGGTCTTAGGGCTCCGCAAAAACACATCATCGGCTCCTCACCTCAAATCATGCAAGTATTAAATTTGGTTCGCAAGGTAGCCAAAACCGACACCAACATTCTGATAACCGGGGAGAACGGAACAGGAAAAGAATTGATTGCCCGGGAAATACACCGTTTGTCCCATCGTAAGGATGAAATGCTCATCAGCGTAGACATGGGAGCCATTAGCGAAACGCTCTTCGAGAGTGAGCTGTTTGGACATGTAAAAGGCGCTTTTACCGATGCCAAAGAAGACAGAGCCGGCAAATTCGAAATTGCTAACCACGGAACCCTTTTCCTCGATGAGATAGGCAACCTTCCGCTGCATCTTCAGGCAAAACTATTAACCGCATTGCAAAACCGACAGGTGACACGTGTAGGGTCGAACCACCCCGTTCCTGTAGATATCCGGCTGATCAGTGCCACCAACTGTAACCTTCCGGCCTTGGTAAAGGAAGGTTTATTTCGGGAAGATCTCCTCTATAGAATCAACACCATACATATCGAAGTTCCGCCATTGCGAGACCGGGGTGATGACATCCTTGCTCTGGCCAACTTTTTTCTGAAAAAATATACTGCAAAGTATCATAAACCTCATTTAAAAATCAATCATCAGGCAGAAGAAAAACTTTTGAGATACCAATGGCCCGGCAATATTCGCGAATTGGAACATTCTATCGAAAAAGCCGTGATCTTAAGCGAAAGTAACATTCTCAAACCCAATGATTTTTTTCTCAAACCGGTAACCGGCATCGGACATGCCATGATCGCCCCCCCTCTCAACCTTGAAGAAATGGAAAAACACCTCATCCTTACTGCCTTGGATAAATATCCTTCCAATATTACTGCTGCCGCAGAACAATTGGGAATCACCCGACAAACACTTTACAACAAAATGAAAAAGTACAATATCAAATAAAATAAAGCATGATAATTTTGAATGATTGAGCATTAGAACTATTTCCTCTACCCCATGCCCAGCTATTAACTGACATATCCGGGCATTTATTCTCCGCATTCGATTATCATGAGAAGGATAGAAATCCGTTAAATCAGACAAATGATACTTTTATGAAACTCCCTTATCACATACACAGCCTATTGCTCTTATTACTAACTGTTGTTGTTTCAGTCTTAACGGGTTGGGCCATCTGTGGGCTGAAATATATTCAGGCCGGCCTCTTTGGCGGTTTCATCATCGTTTTTCTAATGGTTCGCTGGTACTCCTTACAGCAACGCTTGTTCAGAAAAATCAACTATTTCTTCGAAGCCGTTAAAAACGAAGACTCTGCCCTTTCGTTCCCAAATCCGACCCAAGACAAAATGATGAATCAATTAAATCATCATCTGCAAAAGTTAAACAACTATCTGCAACAATTAAAAACCGAAACCAGACAACACGAACAATACCTGCAAGCCATTATCGAACATGTGGATATCGGGATAATCATATTCGACTCCGGTGGATTTATTCTCAATGCCAACAAGAGTATAAAACAACTATTAAATCTGAGACAACTCACCCATGTAAGACAGCTGAAAAAAAACAATCCACAACTGGCCAATGTGATCGGGTCCATACAACCTAACCAACAAAAAGTGCTAAAACTGGAATTAAACAATCAAAAGGTTGCCAATCTCCTGATAAAAGCCACCATTTTTAAAAAAGGAGACCAAACTCTGAGGCTGGTTTCCATGCAAGATATCAACGATCAGCTCAACGAAAAAGAGCTGGATTCATGGATGAAGCTTATTCGTGTTCTGACGCACGAAATTATGAATTCCATCGCGCCGGTGACCTCTCTTTCCGAAAATCTGAAAAACTATTTTATAAAAGACGGAACAACTATTTCGCCCTCCGCGGTCAGTGAAAAAATGATCCAAAACACCGTCAAGGGACTTCAGGTTATCGAGCAGCAAGGAACAGGGCTCTTAAGTTTTGTAGAAAGCTACCGTCAACTGACACGGCTCCCGAAACCCAATCTGAAACCGGTTAAGATCTGTCAACTTACCGAAAACACCATCTATCTCCATCAGTCCGCCTGGCCAGCGATCCAAATCTCACTAAAATGTAATAACCCGCAAATAACAATTTTGGCCGATGAAAAAATGATTGCACGGGTATTGGTCAATTTGATAAAGAATGCAGCAGAAGCCATTGATGACCAAAAAGAGGGTAAAATTTCCGTTGACATCTCCCAAAACACGGCACAAAAAACTGAAGTTCAGATAAAAGACAACGGCCCCGGCATAACCCCCGACCTTTTGGAAGATATCTTTGTTCCGTTCTTCACCACCCGCGAGAAAGGCAGTGGAATAGGCCTTAGCCTGGCACGGCAAATCATGCGTATGCATGGTGGCCAAATCAATGTTCGTTCCATCCCCACAAAAGGAACGGTTTTCAGTTTGGTCTTTCCGCCGACCGTTTCTTAAACTTTCCTTATCGGCCTTATGCGTACAAGATTAATTTATGTTTATAGTCAAATAAAACTATAATATTTGTTCTTAAATTTTCGTTCATCGTTTCTGGTGGCTGGTTAAGTCGCAGTTGGGGGCAAATTACCGTTTTGTCGGTGCCCCCCGGCTTCCATTCCTCCTTTCTCCCTTGATCCCCGTGCGCCATGCCATAGGTCCCACGCAATCCATTGGCATATCTGCTCACGATCCAATCAATTCCACTCTGCCTGTATCTTTTAATATTCGTTTTTTTAGGCGTCAAACATTGCTGTTCTCGATTCATTTTCATTTTTAATGCAAACTGCCATACACTGGCTGCGTCGCCATAAGAGATGTCTGTAAAACATCTCACGCTTATTATATGGCCATCAGAACGCGGTAAAAACACCCTGACACTCGACACAAACCCTTCCGCGCTGAAAAGGAGATCTTTCTCTGCCTACCCCAATATTATCTACGCGAACTGTATACCCATTTTCGATGGTTGCATTACCTTCCGCATAGGCTGCAAGGCCATCTGCATTAATTGCAATCCTGTCTGCATTAACTGTAAACCCGGTTACATCGGTTGCAAAACCACCTGCATTGGCTGCAAAGCCTTCTGCAAAGGCTGCAAAACCATCTGCACTGACTGTAAAACCTTTTACATCGGCTGTAAGGCCATCTGCATTGATTGTAAAGGCTTCTGCATTGGCTGCAAGACCATCTGCAATGGTTGCAAAGCCATCTGCAACGGATGCAAAGCCATTTGCATTGGCTGTAGAAACATCTGCAACGGTTGCAATGCCATCTGTATTGGCTGTAGAAACATCTGCAGCGATTGTAATGTTATCTGCATTGGCTGCAAAGGGTGCCGCACTGGTTGCAAAACCCTCCACATTAATGGCATTACTATACGCACTGGTTGCAATCTCTTGTCCTGAGAATATTCACGGAACTGTGTCCCCATAAAAATAATCAGGACACAGATTGATGAACACTCCCTCAAAATTTATCGTCAACTGGAAATTCGGGCACGATAAATGTATATTTGATACTATTCTTTATTATTGTACTTCGAAAAACTTTCAAAACAGAATGATATGAGAACAATAGTCCTGTTTATCACCATTTTGGTTTTCACGTCGCTTCAGGCGGGAAATTTAAAAACTGTAGAATCGGAAATAAAAGAGGTTGTGGTTTACCTGAACGGCGCCCAAGTAACGCGGATGGCCCAAGTCAGCGTTCCTGCAGGAACCAGTGAGTTGCTCTTTAAGGGACTCACCTCACGACTTAATACCAATAGCCTGCTGGTGGCCACCGGGAAAGAAATCACCATACTATCAGTCAATCAAAGCTTCGATTATATGGAAGAAGCCACTTCCGATGCCCGGATTGACCGACTCACCAGACAACGGGATGCATTGAAAGACAGCATAGATCTGATGCAAAATTCCCGCAACGTTTTTGTGAAAGAACGGGAAATGCTTCTCAGCAATCAGACCATTGGTGGCGCAGAAACAGGCGTTGATGTGGACCAGCTCATCAAAGCGGCCGATTTTTTCCGGAAGCGGCTCACCCAAATAGAAGAATCAATATTTGCCAATGTGCAAACGACCCATAAAATGCAAGAACGTCTGGAGAAGCTGAACCGTCAGCTTGGTGAGCTGAACGCCACAAAGAACCAACCTACCAGTACGGTAAAGGTGGCTGTGTCGGCACCCCGGGCTGTAACTACTTCAATTCTTCTGACCTATACCGTTCGAGATGCGCACTGGCAACCGTTCTATGATATCCGCGTGGATGACACCAATGAACCGGTAACACTGGTCTATAAGGCAAAAGTATTTCAAAACACACAGGAAGCCTGGAACAACGTAAAGCTGACGCTCTCCACCGGCAATCCCTCAATCAGCAATTACAAACCTGAACTGCAACCCTGGTTCCTGGATTTCCAAAGACCTGCTCCCATGAAATCGATCCAGGTGACAGATGACGCTATGGAACTGAACGAAATGACTATTACGGCCGATGCCAAAAAAGGAAAGCCATTGCTCATTCGCGGTACCACCCCATTAAAACGTACCAATGTTACCGTTGCCCGCCAACCAACCACTACGGCTTTCCAAATCAACATTCCTTACACCATCCCATCCGATAATCAAGGTTATGATGTGGCAGTGCGTGATTACAGGATAGAGGCCGGTTATCAGTATGCGACGGTCCCCAAATTATCACCCCATGTTTATTTGCTGGCTCATATTTCTCAATGGAGTGATCTCGACCTGTTGCCCGGTGAAGCCAATATTTATCTCCATCAAACCTATCAAGGCAAAACCTTTCTCGATCCGTATACCTCAGAAGATACCCTAAAAGTGTCGGTGGGCCGCGACCCGGCCATTGTGGTTAAACGTGAGCTGTTGAAAGATTATTCCTCCAAATCGTTTTTGGGAAACAACCGCAAAGAGACCAAAGCATGGAAAATAACGGTTAAAAACACCAAAGACAGCCGGGCAAAGATTATGGTAGAAGATCAATATCCGGTATCCTCAAACAGTGAAATTAAAATAGATTTGGAAGAAAGCAGTGGCGCACGGGTCAACGCTGTATTGGGTAAGATCGCCTGGGAATTGAATCTGGCACCCGGCGAAACCAAAGAGCTGAGGCTGATCTATTCGGTAAGGTATCCTAAAGACCAAAATTTGATTCTGGAATAACATCGATTTGACACATAAAAGATTAGATGTTAGATGTTAGAATATATTTCGGAGAATAACACTGAGAACCTGGTTTTTAATACATTGACACCCCAAAACAAATATTATGGGATTGAGATTTTACCGAATATTTAGTAGTTTCGGCAAACTAAAAATAAAACTAAGATAGAAATGCGAATATTAGTGATAGGCACCGGTGGTGTAGGCGGTTATTTTGGAGGCCGTTTGGCGGTTGCCGGAAATGATGTAACCTTTATTGCACGTGGGGCCCACAAAGCGGCCATGGAAAAGGATGGACTGAAAGTAAAAAGCATCAATGGCGATATTCATGTAAAGCCGGTGAAAGTAACCGATAAGATCAGTGAAGCCGGCACCCCCGATTTGGTGATAATCGCCGTAAAGGCTTGGCAGGTTAAAGAAATTGCCCGCCAACTGGCACCGGTTATTCATGAAAAAACCATGGTATTACCGTTGCAAAACGGGGTATTGGCCAGCGATGAATTAAAATCCTTTTTACCTGAAAACAATGTACTTTCCGGACTATGCCGCATCATCAGCAAAATCGACGGGCCGGGAATCATCAATCATTTTGCCGTTGAACCCACCATTGTCTTTGGGGAATGTGACAGTTCTCAGACGCAAAGGGTTGCAGATCTTCAAGCGGTTTTTGAGAAGGCGGCTATTCAATCGGTTGTTTCAAAAGACATACAGGCGGATTTGTGGCGTAAATTCCTGGCTATTTGTGTCAGCGGACTCCTAGGGGTAACCCGTGCCACCTATGGAGAAGTGCGCGAACAGCCCGAAACACGTCAGATGATGCGCAACCTATTTGAAGAGATAGCACAGCTCGCCAAAGCCCTAAAGATCAATCTGGAACCTGAATTGGTGGACAAAACCATGGCATTTATTGACTCGTTTCCTTATGAGTCCACCTCTTCTCTCACCCGTGATGTATGGGAAGGCAAACCATCCGAACTGGAATATCAAAACGGAACCGTGGTAAAACTGGCCGACAAAGCCGGAGTGGATGTCCCGGTAAACCGGTTTGTCTATTATTCATTATTACTGATGGAAAAAAAAGCCAGGCAAGCAGAGCGGGATTAGAAATACAAATCCCTCTCCCCTTTTTTTATGCGATCCAGCCGTTGGGATAATTTTTCACGAAACTGTTCGTCCCGGTAGTCTTTCAGGTTTTCTTCGATCAGGTGATATCCCATCTCTTTTGTTTTCTGAGGCGCATAATCCTCAAGATATTCGGCCATGGTAAGTATGGCATTGGGCTGACAAAACCGTTTGATAAATCCGGGGACAGAGAATTCCATAAAATGTTCCCCGGTCCGTTTCAGTCGATAGCATGCGGTACAAAATGAGGGTAAATATCCATGGCCTATTAATTCCTCCATCACCTCGTTCAGGGAACGGTTGTCTCCGATGGTAAACTGTTCCTGATCGAGGTCTTGCTGATTCTTTTGTTTGGAATAGCCTTTCATTTCAATATTGGTACCGCCATCGATTTGTGAAACGCCAAATTGGAGCACCTCATCGCGGATATGTGCCGGTTCCCGGGCCGTAAGGATTAATCCGGTATAGGGGACAGCCAATCTTAGGATGGCCACTAAGCGCGTAAAATCCTCATCGGAGACATTGTAATCATCTCTGACTTTAAATCCTGATGCGGTTTTAATACGTGGAAAAGAAATGGTATGGGGACCGACATTATAAACGGCCTCAAAATGGTTTACATGCCGCAGCAGCCCCATCACTTCAAATCGCCAGTCGTAAAGCCCCAACAAAGCCCCAATGCCTACGTCATCTATTCCGGCCTCCTGAGCACGGTCAAGGGAGGTAATGCGCCAGTCATAGTCCCGTTTTTTTCCACCCAGATGCACTTTCAGGTAAGTATCCCGGTGATAGGTCTCCTGAAACACCTGATAGGTTCCGATGCCGGCATCTTTAACGGTTTTAAACCCATCCACGTCGAGGGGTGCGGCATTGATGTTAACCCTTCTGATCTCACCATTCAAATGTTTTACTTTATAAACCTGACGAACCGTATCGGCGATAAATTGTGGATCGTATTTGGGATGTTCGCCAAAAACCAGAATTAGACGCTTATGTCCGGCATCTTCGAGCATGGTCACCTCATCTCGGATTTCTTCGGGCGAGAGAGTCATGCGCTTTTGCTTTTGATTATCGGCCCGGAAACCACAATAAGCACAATTATTAACACACAAGTTTCCAATATACAGGGGCGCAAACAACACGATGCGTTTTCCGTAAACTTTCTCTTTCAGTTGGCGGGCCCCGTTTTTTATTTCTTCAATCAGCTCCGGGGTATTGGCATTGATCAGAACAGCGGTTTCATCCAGCGTAAGCCGGTTCTTATCCAAAGCCCGGGCAATAACTTCGCGCACTCTTTGGGGATCCGGATTTTCATTACGTTTGAGGATGTCCCATATTTCATTGGCATCCAAAAAATTCTCCATTGGACGATCATCAAGCTTATATTGCTGCGGATCATAAATATTAGGCATAGCTTAATCTTTAAAGGGATAAAGGTACGATGATTGCCGGGTAATGGAAACAAATGCGCCGAAAAAGAATGGGACATCTTTAGCACCGAAAAATGTCAGGCCCCCTGTATCAGGAACATAGTCTCTATCGCCGGTTTTTAATACTCATCCAGAATTTTCTTTACATCTTCAGGCGACACTCGTCCGTACACTCTTTCTCCGATGGTAATGACCGGGGCAAGGCCACAGGCACCGACGCATCTCAGGCAACTGAGGGAAAACTTTCCGTCGGGGGTGGTTTCACCCACTTTGATATCGAGCCTTCGTTTAAATTCATCCAATACTTTTTCCGCGCCACGGACATAACAGGCCGTACCCATACAGATGGAAATAGGATGTTTTCCTTTGGGCAACATGGAGAAAAAGGAATAAAACGTCACCACCCCATAAACATGAGCCACCGAAACATTTAATTCTTCAGCCACGATCTCCTGCACCTCGGCAGGAAGATAACCTAATAGATTTTGAGCCTGATGAAGAACATTAATCAGTTCTCCCGGTTCATTGTTGAACTTTTTACAAATGTCTTTCAGTTCTTGAACTTTATTATCGGGTATTTTGATTTTTGCCATATCGCAAGTTAATTTTCAATTACCAATGATCATTTAGCAGGTTAGAATTTAGATCCCTCCACAGTCCACCGTTATTCGATCTCTGTCTTTTTCTTCCGGTTGAAATAATGAGTATGTAATAATTCATGCGACAGATCACTGAGCGGTTTCCCGAGGAATTGGGCATATAATTCCTGAATAAAGGGATTTTTGTGAGATTTTCGGATGGTTTTTCCTGCATCTTCGGCATAAATGGCGCGTTGTCTTTTTTTAAGGATCTCCACATTGCCGTGATGATAGGGCTGTCCGCCCCCTCCGATGCAACCACCGGGACAAGCCATAATTTCAATGGCGTGGAAATCAGACTTCCCGGCCTTTACATCCTCCAATAATTTACGCGCATTTCCCAGTCCGTGAGCAATTCCGATATTTAGTTTCATACCGTTAAAATCCACGGAAGCTTTGCGCAGACCATCCATACCTCTGAGCTCCTCAAACTCTACTTTTTCAAGGTTTTTACCGGTATGCAACTCATAGGCAGTGCGCACGGCAGCTTCAATGACACCGCCGGTGGTTCCGAAAATTACTCCGGCGCCGGTAGATTCACCCAGCGGTTGATCGAATTCATCGTCCTCAAGGGCAGCAAAATCGATGTTGGCGTTTCGGATGAGCTGTGCCAGCTCGCGGGTAGTAACAGACACATTCACATCGGGGTCACCGTTTACGGAAAACTCATCACGTGTGCACTCATATTTCTTGGCCAGGCAAGGCATCACAGATACCACCACCAGGTCTTCTCGTTTCTTTTTAAGGATTTTGGCAAAATAAGTTTTGGCAATGGCCCCAAACATTTGCTGAGGAGATTTGGCCGTAGAGGGGATCTCTAACATTTCCGGAAACTGGTGCTCAAAAAACTTGACCCAGGCGGGACAACAGCTTGTCAGGATTGGCAATTTAACGCTTTGATCACCATTCAAGAAACGATTTAGCCGGTCGAGAAACTCGGTACCTTCTTCCATGATGGTGAGGTCAGCAGCAAAGTCGGTATCAAACACATAATCGAACCCAAGTTTTTTGAGTGCCGACACCATTTTCCCTGTAACCAGAGTGCCGGGTTCCATCCCGAATGCTTCTCCCAGGGCAGCTCTTACTGCCGGTGCGGTTTGAACCACCACCGTTTTTTGAGGATCGACCAGCGCATCGATCACCTTCCATGTATAATCGCGCTCGGTTAAAGCGCCGGTGGGACACACAGCCACGCACTGGCCGCAATAAGTACAAACCGAATGGTCCAGATCCATCTCAAAAGCGGGGGCTACCACCGATTCAAAGCCACGATTGACGGCCGACAAGACACCAACCGTTTGTACTTCGTTGCAGATGGTTTCGCAACGACGACACATAATGCATTTGTCCATTTCCCGGATGATGGCAGGGGACCGATCTCCTTTGTAATGAGATTGTGCGCCGGTATAGTGAATTTCCCTGATTCCCAAATTCTGAGCCAATTTCTGCAATTCACACTCTCCCGATTTGGCACAGGTCAGACATTCGGCAGGATGATCGGAAAGTATGAGTTCCACAACGGTACGACGTGCATTTATGACTCTCACGGTATGCGTTTTAACAATCATTCCTTCGGTACATTCCGTTTTGCAGGCAGGGGCAAGATTCCGGCGTCCTTCTACTTCCACCACACACACTCTGCATCCTCCCGGTTTGTTTTCGAAATTTAGGTCTTCCATCTTCATATAACACAACGAAGGAACGTTAATTCCGATGGATTTGGCGGCTTCCAGAATGGTAGTTCCTTGCTCTACTACCACCGGCTTGTCATCTATGATTAATTTTACGATGTTCATCTTAATACGATTTTCCAATGATTAAAACTCAGGCTACTGAACACTGATGGCACCGAACTTACATTTTTCCATGCAAGCCCCGCACTTGATACAAACCAGACTATTGATAAAATGAGGCAATTTTTTACTGCCGGAAATAGCATCGACAGGACAAACCCGGGAGCACAGAGTACACCCAACACATAAGTTTTGGTCGATCACATACTGCATGAGAGCCCGGCATTGTCCGGCCGGACATTTTCCATTTTTAACGTGTGCTTCATACTCATCGGGGAAATTATCCATGGTCGATAACACCGGGTTGGGGGATGTCTGTCCCAATCCGCAAAGAGCCGTATCTTTGATCACATTTCCCAAATTTCTGAGTCGGACCAGATCGCCCTCCTCGCCTTTCCCAAGGGTTATTTTATCGAGTAATTCATAGAGTCTCTTGTTTCCGATGCGGCAAGGAGAACATTTCCCGCAGCTTTCTTCCACGGTGAAGTCGAGATAGAATTTAGCGACAGAGACCATGCAATCGTCCTCATCCATAACAATCATCCCTCCTGACCCCATCATGGACCCATTGGCCAGCAATGTCTCATAATCGATGGGCAGATCCAGGTGTTTCTCTGTCAGACATCCGCCTGAAGGCCCTCCGGTTTGAACGGCTTTAAACTTCTTTCCGCCCTTAATACCGCCACCGATATCAAAAATCACTTCCCGTAAGGTAGTACCCATTGGCACTTCGATAAGTCCCACATTGTTAACCTTTCCGGCCAGCGCAAACACTTTGGTTCCCGGACTTTTAGGCGTCCCAATATTTCTAAACCAATCGGCTCCTTTCAAAAAGATGACAGGAATATTGGCAAGGGTTTCCACATTGTTGACATTGGTGGGTTGGCCCTTGTAACCACTTTGTGCGGGAAATGGTGGCTTTACGGTGGGTTCGCCCCGTTTCCCTTCCATGGAATGAATGAGTGCCGTTTCTTCGCCGCATACAAAAGCGCCGGCACCATAACGAATGGTCACATCAAACGAAAACCCGGAACCGAAAATATTATCACCAAGCAAACCATATTGTTGGGCCTGATCAATGGCTATCTTAAGACGTTTAATGGCCAGGGGATATTCCGCGCGGATATAGATCAGCCCTTTATCAGCCCCAATACAATAACCGCAAATAGCCATAGCTTCCAAAACAGAATGAGGATCACCTTCCAGTATTGACCGATCCATGAAGGCTCCGGGATCGCCTTCATCGGCGTTACAAACAACAAATTTTTGATTGGCATTTGATTTTCGGGTCAGCTCCCACTTCAGTCCGGTGGGGAACCCCCCCCCTCCTCTACCTCTGAGACCGGACTCCTTAACCACCTCAATGGCTTTTTCGGGGGAAAGTTGTTCCATAACCATTCCAAGGGCAGAGTATCCGTCCCGGGCGATGTATTCCTCTATATTTTCTGGATCAATAAACCCACAATTTCTTAAAGCTATTCTCAATTGTTTTTTGTAGAACTCCATATGTTTGGAATCGCTCACCGAAGCGTTGGTTTCAGGATCGACATAGAGCAGTCTGTTAACTTTTCGTCCTTTAACCAGATGTTCGAGCACCAACTCTTCAGCATCCTGAGGTGTCACCTGCACGTAAAAAGTATTGTCGGGGACCATTTTCACCACGGGTCCCTTTTCACAGAAACCGAAACAGCCGGTTTTGATCACCTGGACGTCGTTGGCAAGATTGTTATCCGCCACCGCCTTTTTGAGATTGGCGACGATGGCATCGCTTTGGGAAGCCCGGCAACCGGTACCTCCGCAAACCAGAACATGATACTTGAATTTGGCCATAGCTAAAAAAGGGTTTATTTATTGTCGATTGTCTTATAAGTGTCGGGAATGATGCCATCCACCAATTCCCCATTCTTAATGTATTTATCAATGATTTCTGCCGCTTTAGCCGTATCTACATAACCAAATACCACAGGTTTTTCACCGGGCAAAGTCACTTCAATGGTAGGCTCGGCATAACAATACCCCATGCATCCTGTTTGGGTCACTACAGCATCCACGTCCTGCTTATCCAATTCATCAATGAGGTAGTTCATGGTTTCGCGTGCGCCAGAGGCGATACCGCAAGTCGCCATCGACACTTTTATCTGCACCAGTTTTTCCGGGGCATTGCTTTTCTCACGCAAAAGAATTTTTCCTTTGAGTTCATCCCTCAAATCCCTGAGGTCCTGAAGATTTTTAACTTTATCACTCATATTCAACTTCTTTTACTTAAACAATTTCATTCAACATATTTCGAATCAAAACATTCACTTTTGGATGAGAAACAGGAATGCCATCCAGTATTTCCTTTATTTCCCCTGATGATATTTCAAAGAATTGATTTTCTTTAATAATCCTGATCTTGAAATCGATAAGTGGATTTCCGGAAATTATCAGGGCCAAAGTTTTTGCCAGATCCCCTTCCGGGATGCAATCGATGTGACTGGTTATAAATGTGGCCGCAATGGTGGTTCCTTTTTGAGGTTCGGAGAGAACCGTCACCTTTCCTCCCGTCCGCTCGGCGTTCATCTTTAAAAAGGAAAGCCCCAGCCCCACGTTCCGAGATGTTCTGGAAGTAGTATAAGGATCTGTCACACGTTCAATCATAGCAGGATCTATCCCGCATCCATTGTCACGGATGGTCATCTCCAGAATGTTACCGCGATAATTCAGTTGCACTTCGACATGGGTTGCTCCGGCATTTACTGAGTTGTCAACAATATCCATAATATGCATTGCCAGATCCTTCATAAGCTTCCTTTATTTGTTGGGAAGAGCCAGGACGCCACGTCCCATCTCACCCTTAAGCGCTTTTTTAAACTCATTCAGCGTTCTATTTTTCATTTTCAAAAGCGTAATGCCTGTTCCCAATTGTTCGGGATAGTGGGCATCCGAACCACCAATAAGAGGTTTAATGCCTGCCCATCTCATCCTTTCAATGGTCTCACCTTTTACCCCTTTGCAAATCTCCAATGCATCAGCCTTTATATCGGGGGATACAAACCCTAACTGACTGATCAGGCTGTAGCTTTTTCGGTTGATATGAGCCGGGATAAAGATGCCACCCAGCCGATGCACCTCATCATATGATTGTTCCATACTCCGATCCAACGCAGCAATCAGCAGGCGGTCTTCCACCCCCAGAATATTTTCCTTTTCGTCGACCCATACCTGATGCCCGAAATAGTCAGGCTTGTTCCGTATCACCGTGAGCCACCGGTCCAGCCATTGCTGAAACGCCTCCAGTGCCTTCCAATCATCAAACAGTGCCAGACAGTGCACCTCCTCACGGGTATTAATTTCGGCCCCACCCCACACCGTTATTCCGGCCTTTTGCCCCAATTCCATAATCACCTTACACTGTCGGGTCGAATTATGATCGGTAATTCCCAATATGTCAATTTGCTTTTCTCTGGCTTCGCGAATAATCCTTACCGGACTCATATCCAAACTGCCGCAAGGTGACAAACAGGTATGGACATGCAAATCGGCCCGAAACACACAGAGATCATCCATTCTTATTTTTTAAGGAATTCATAAAGTTGTCCGGCCACTTCAAAAGTTTCCAATGTGGTTCCCAACAGAGGGATCCCCTCCTTTTGGCTTTGGGCAAGGGTGTCGGCATCCGGCTTCAAGCCTTTAACCAGTATCACTGCCGCCACCTCCTTCAGGGAAGCCACGGCCATTACATTTTTATGGGTTTGAAGAGTAATCCACACATCCCCTTCGGACGCATTTCCCATCACATCGCTCAATAAGTCGGACACATAACCGCCTGCGATGGGCCGATGAAGGCCATTTTCACCGCCAAATACGGTTAATCCCAGTTTATTGATCATCTCACTGACTGTCATTTTCGGCTCCTTTCTTATTACAGTTTTTATCCAATCGGTTTTCCCCCCAGATTTTTTCAATAATTCTCAACGCATGGTCACCACTTAATTTTCGATGCTTCTCCATCATTCGTTGAATAAATACACAGGCCGAAAGCTGGGCTGTGCCTCTTACAACATCCTGTGCCAAGCTCTGACAATTAGGTGCGCCACATGCGCCACAATCAATCCCCGGCAAAAAGCACATCAAGTGACGTACCTGCTGAATCTTTCTTAATGCTTCGCCCACATCCGGATCCAAAGCCAACATTGAACGAGGTTTTAGCTCGTCCCGTGCAATGCTGTTACCGCCCAAAAAACCGGAATAGGCTTTAATGTCTCCCGGTATGTCGGCTACCCCTTGAAAACGATGCGCCCTTTTGTTGAGTCGTTCGGTGGTCAGGAATCGGTTTCCTCCCACCAATACACCTCCTGCACAACTCTGATCGCAGGCTCTGAGTTCCAGAAAATCGAGATCGCTGAATTCATCGTTTTCCAGTTTTTCCAAGAATTCAATGACATTATGAATGCCATCAATGGCCAGGCAGCGTCCTTCCATAGCGTTTGCCTCTCCTCCCGTCAAGCTGTATTTTATGGATCGCGGGCTAAGTAACGGAAGCATTTCACCAGGTGAAATACTGTTTCTGTTTTTCCGGTTTTTAATCAATCTGTATATTCTATTGTAGATGAAGTCCATATTAATCACGCCATCCAAAGAGGATCTTTTCTCACCGACAGGACTTTTCACTGCAGCAATCTTGGCGGCACAAGGGGTGACATAAAAAATGCCTATATCGTCGGGATTGTGTCCTTCATCTTCCAGCCGTTTTCTAAAATAGAGTGCAGAAACATCGATGGGGGGTTTTATTCGCATGACCTGATGCAGCAAAGCAGGAAATTTAATTTGAATCAACCGGACGATGGCCGGACAAAAGGAAGAAATAACCGGTTTATCCTCTGTGTCCCGTGCAGCTTCAAGCATAGATTTAATGATGGACCCAGCGGTGTGTTCGGTTTGGAACACGTGGGTAAACCCCAGTTCGCGCATAACCGAGAAAATTCCGGCTTCAGTCACTTCGGACGGAAACTGGCCAATTAATACCGACGGCACGAGAGCGACTCTGCACTTGAAACGAAATATCCGTTCAAAATCGTCTTGCTCAACAAAGATGGCGTCCACCGGACAGACGCGCATACACTCGCCACAGTCCACACACCAGTTGTCCAGAATCAATGCTTTCCCATTTCGAATCCTGATGGCCTCCACCGGACACGCATTCAGGCAATGGGTGCATCCGTAACAAAGGTCTTCATTCACCTTCAAAGCGTGATAAATTCTGACATCGGCCATTAATTTTTTTTATTTAAAAAGATTGATATTTCTACCACCGTACCTTTTCCCACTTCGCTGGAAATATTCAATAAGTCTGCATTTTTCTTCATATTGGGGAGTCCCATACCGGCTCCAAATCCCATTTCCCGAACTTCCTGGGAAGCAGTAGAAAAACCTTCCTGCATGGCCAGATCGATATCGGGAATTCCGGGACCCTGATCTTTTATAATTACATAAATCCTCTCCGGCTCAATCTCCACACAAATCCATCCTTTCCAGGCATGTGCCACCACATTCACTTCGCCTTCATAAAGGGCCACGACGAACCGTTTTATCGTTGCCGGAGGTACATTAATCTGTTTTAAAATTTTTTTCACGGCGCTGCTGGCGTTCCCGGCTTTTGAAAAATTTCCTCCCTCTATTTCATATTTTAAAATCATACTCCCATCCATTAGTATACAGGTTTCAATCCTGCCTCACTCAGTCTGGCAACAGCCCTGAACATGGAAAAGCGGCATTCCACAAGCACCATTTGATGTTCAAGGGCAACGTCAATCATCGGTGGATGGATACGCTTATTTCTTGCAAAAACAATACATTCAATATCTGCCATTTCTGCCGTCCGAATGGTTTGTAAATTATTCAGTCCGGTTATCAAGACAAGCTTATCAATGTCCAAGGTCAACACATCGCTCATTAAATCGCTGGCAAAACCATACTCCACTTCTCTTTCGAGAAATTCCTCTCCACAAACAATCTTTCCTTCCAGTATTTCCACCAACTTTCTAACTTTCATACGTCTACATATTGATAAAAACATTCATTCACCTCCTGAACCACAGCCACTTCACAGAATTAATTCATTTAAAGAATTTTTTCTATAATACATATACGAAACTACAATTTTTAACGAATTAAAAAAATGGAAAAAGACATTTTAGACAATCAATACTCAATCTAAATAACTTTAACAGTGATAACTAGAACACATCATCACAGCACAATTGCAAGGCAACAACCGATTTACAAAATTATCTTCTTTAAACACTATTTTATCTAAATTAACCCCACATTTTCCGGACTAAAAAACGGTTCCTCATAGTCAGCAAAAACTCCAAACCAATATTTTCTCAGCCCTCTCTCAAGCATAAAATTTACCCTTTTCACGGATCGAATGGAACGAACACGACTTGACCTATAAATTAATCCAATTAATACCCCATTCCCCTGTCATCGTCTTTTTTTAATTTGTAAACTTGCCAATTGGCAAGAAAAAAACTTTTTCTTCTTCTAGCTTCTGCAATTTTCCATATTTTTGACCGGGAGGAGCATTGCTGCTTCAAATCACGAAAGGTTCAGGCAACAGCAGATTAAATCTCAAACTTCCTATTATCATGAGTGCACTTCTGGTTATTCTAAGTCATAAGGAATCACAACCAAAATCCATTGTAGAGCTGGGGCGTCGTTTGGCAGGCATTTTGAATTTCAAACCTTTATTCACCACCTGCGACGATAAAAACCTACACTTTCAAAAGCAATTGATAAAAGAAGGATATGATGTTTCGGGATCGGAAGAAACCTTTTTTCAAACGCTTAAATGGCAAACCGAGCATGCCGATACTGAGCTCTCTCTTGTGATGGTTTCCCAATCGCTTGTGCACCTCGAAAAAAGATTTAAAGCAACCCGGTTTTTCACACAATGTCGAATGTTAAAAATACCCTACCTTATATTACCTGAAAAACCGGATGTTAGCTGGAACCCACAACAAATATTTTTTCCGGTTTGCGGCCGTGAAGGTGAAAAAGAAGCCTCAGCCTGGTGCTTGTCATGGAGCAGGGCCTACAACAGCGAACTCACCATTTTTCATCCGGAATTCAAAAATAAAGAAAGCCAAAGGAGACTAAAACAATTGCTCCGTTTCACAACCCGATTGTTGGACCATTCAGACAATGCCTGCAAAACCATGAAATGCGTCACTTCCAAAAAAGAAACAATTAAAACGGCTGTAAAAAATGCGCAAATCACGCCAAACAGTCTGCTTATCATGCCGGCCACCCGCTTAAACTCTCCGGAATACGTATTTACAGGTCCACCGGAATTGAAATTGCTAAAGCAACGAGGCAATACCCCGATCCTGTTTGTCAATCCCCGTCACGATTTGTATTTACCTTGCAATTAACACATCAATCCATCAAAATTCATCATCAAGTTATTTCCGCAAGAAAGCGGAAAGCATCATATTGATTCTGGAACAAATAAAAAATCAACCTCCTTGCCCGAGAAAAAGGATATTTCATTTTCCTCAATATTTTCCCGAACTTTGCCAACAAAACTGCAGAAAAAGGTGAATCGCTATTTGAAAAAGAGAATTGCAGAAGGGGAACACCAGCAACAGGATTTCAAGTATGCCATCAACGACAGCAAAAAGATAGCTCGCTCACTGGCAGCATTTGCCAATACGGATGGCGGACGTTTACTGGTGGGTGTAAAAGATAACGGCCGCATTGCAGGGGTATCATCAGACGAGGAGTATTTCATGGTGGAAGCTGCGGCAAAACGTTATTGCAGGCCTCCAGTCGACTTCGAAGTGAAAGAATGGCATTCAGAGGGAAAGACAGTGATAGAGATCATCATACCGAAGAGTGAAAACAGACCACATAAAGCGCCTACCAAAGAAGGCAAATATAAAGTCTATGTCAGAGTAAAAGATCAGAATCTACTAGCGAACAGAGTATTGCTTAAAGTTTGGATGAGAGAGAAAAGAAGTCATGGAACTTTTGTTCAGTTACAAAAACCGGAACAAACGTTACTTAAGTGGTTCAATGATGAAAACAAGTTCATCACCCACTCAAAACTCTCCCGAATAGCTAAAATTTCCAGAAGAAAAGCCGAACAAATTTTAGTTAATCTTATTGTTCTCGGAATTTTAGATATAAAAGTTACCGAAAGGGGTGTGTTTTATATGCTTAAAGAACCACCCCTTGAAAATACTGAACAAGACCACACAAGAGCATCCAAAATCTGATCCGAAAGGAACAAGAACGGCCATTCTGACCACTGAGGCAACATTCGCTCGTGGTCAAATCCCATCGAAGCATGCGATTGTGTCGCATCGAAGTTAGGTATCCGTCGATGAATACGCAGATGTTCAACGTGCCCGGATGACACTTAAATATCAGGTCTTTTGTTTTTTCACGTTCCTTGCAGTTTCAAATTCCCGGCGTGATAAAATATTGACCCCATTCATAACACCATAAAATAACATAGTCCGTAATTATTTAATTGCCACACCTGATCATAAAAAGGATGGTGAATTTCCCAAGAATTATATATATTGGTGCTACCTATTCTCAACAAAGTTGAACAACTCAATATTTACACATCATGAAGAAAATGAATTATTTATTATCATTTATCTCAATAGTGACAGCAGTCATCGTTGTATCCTGTTCAACGGTTCCGATTACCGGGCGAAAACAGATGAACCTTTTGCCTGAATCGGAAATTATGGCTATGAGTTTTTCGCAATATGAAGAATTTTTAAGTCAAAACAACCTATCGAAAGACAAGGAAACAACTGAAATGGTGAAAAGAGTAGGGCAACGAATAGCCAATGCTGTCGAAACCTATTTTAAGAATCACGGAATGAGTGACCGGTTGGCAAATTTTGCCTGGGAATTTAACCTGGTAGATGATGACACCCCCAATGCCTGGTGCATGCCCGGAGGAAAAGTGGTAGTTTACACAGGCATATTACCTGTAACCCAAGATGAAACAGGACTGGCCGTAGTGATGGGGCATGAGATTGCCCATGCCGTAGCCCGGCACGGCAACGAACGGATGAGTCAACAATTGGCGGTTCAAGGACTTGGAACGGCTATATCGGTTGCTCTGGATGAAAAGCCCGAGCAGACCAAAAACATTTTTCTTGCGGCCTATGGCATCGGCTCCCAAGTGGTTTATACCCTGCCCTATTCACGGACTCATGAGACAGAAGCCGATAAAATGGGACTGATCTTTATGGCCATGGCAGGATATAATCCCCGGGAAGCTGTTAATTTCTGGAAACGTATGTCGCAACTGGGCGGCCAAAAACCGCCAGAATTTTTGAGCACTCACCCTGCTGACGAAACCAGAGCCAAGAATTTAAATGATTTTATGCCTGAGGCTCTTAAATACTATAATCCGCCGCAGAATTAATCTTCAGAACCGTTTCCCTCAGAATGGACAATTGGGTCATCAGACGATCCAGATGATTCAAATGCAACATATTGGCACCATCACTTTTTGCATTTGAGGGATCAAAGTGGGTTTCCAGGAAAATACCATCACACCCTGTGGCAATACCGGCTTTGGCGATGGTTTCGATAAGTTCCGGTTGACCTCCGGTCACGCCACTAGATTGGTTGGGTTGCTGCAGGGAGTGGGTAATATCCAGCACTACCGGCACATCCATTTTTTGCATTACCGGAATACCTCTGTAATCAACGATTAAATCCTGATAGCCGAACATGGTTCCGCGATCGGTGACCATTACATTGTCATTTCCGCTATCACGCACTTTATTAATGGCAAAAATCATTGATTCGGGTGCCAAAAATTGCCCTTTCTTTATATTAACCACCTTCCCGGTTTTGGCGGCTGCCACCAGGAGATCTGTCTGGCGACACAAGAACGCAGGAATTTGCAAAACATCTACATATTCGGCCGCCAATCGGGCTTCATCAGCGGAATGAATATCTGTAACGGTTGGAATATCGAATGTCTCAGAAACTTTCCTTAGAATTTTCAGCGCCTTTTCATCGCCGATACCGGTAAAAGAATCAATACGTGAGCGATTGGCTTTACGATACGATCCTTTAAATATGTATGGAATTTTCAATTTATCGGTAACACGCACAGCTTTTTCGGCAATTCTCAGGGCCATTTCTTCGCCTTCGATGGCACATGGTCCGGCCAACAAAAAAAACTGATCACTGTTTCCATGTTTAATTTTGGGTATGGTATTAATATTCATATCCGGAAAATTTATTCAAGTTAAAATAAAGTTCTTTGTTATGGGCTAATCTCTGTAGCACGACACATACATGCTATTTTCGTCCCTTCCACAATTTCTTCATTCGCTCAGCTATTTTGACTTCCTGCGGGTTGTCTTGCGGATGAAATAATTTGGTATCGTTCAGCGCTTGGGGCAGATAATCCTGAATCACAAAATTATCGGTGAAGTCATGGGCATATTTATATTCTTTCCCGTAGTTAAGTTCTTTCATCAATTTGGTAGGTGCATTTCTCAGATGCAAAGGAACCGGCAGATTACCTGTTTTTTTCACAATTTCCTGAGCCTTATTAATAGCCATATAAGCCGAATTACTTTTAGGACTGGTGGCAAGATAAATGGTTGCCTCGCTCAAAATAATTCTGGCCTCAGGCCATCCAACCTTATTGATGGCATCAAAAGCTGTGGTGGCTAACAACAAAGCATTTGGATTGGCCAGCCCTATATCTTCGGATGCAGATATGATTAACCGACGGGCAATAAATTTGGGATCTTCACCTCCTTCCACCATTCTGGCCAGCCAGTAAACGGCAGCATCCGGATCGCTCCCTCGAATGGACTTGATAAAGGCAGAAATGATATCGTAATGAATTTCACCGTTTTTATCATATTGAGCAGGATTCTGTTGAAGTTGTTTGGTTACATTCTCGTTCGTTATTTCAATGGTCTCATTATCATTAAACGAGTTGCAGATCAATTCAACAATATTGAGAAATTTTCTGGCATCTCCGCCGGCAAATCTAAATAACGCCTCATCTTCCTTTAACTCAATGTTTCTCTTTTTTAATACAGGATCATCTTTACATATCCTCTCAAACAACACCATTAACTCCTCTTTCTTCAAGGGCTTTAATACATAAACCTGACAGCGCGAAAGCAACGGGGAGATGACTTCAAATGAGGGATTCTCGGTGGTTGCACCGATCAAAGTAACGGTTCCTTCCTCCACAGCGCCGAGCAGGCTATCCTGTTGTGACTTACTGAACCGATGGATCTCGTCAATAAACAATATGGGAGAATCGGAATTGAAAAATCTTGCTTTTTTGGCTTTCTCAATCGCCTCGCGAACATCCTTTACCCCTGAGCTCACAGCCGAGAGAACAAAAAACGGTCGTTCCAGTTGCTTAGCAATAATTCTAGCCAATGTTGTTTTGCCTACTCCCGGTGGCCCCCATAAAATGATGGACGAGAGTCTTCCCGATGTAACCATCTGATAAAGAACAGCCCCCTTTCCGACCAGGTGTGTCTGACCAATATATTGATCAAGCGATTGAGGCCGCATACGTTCTGCCAGAGGGGGATATCCATTCATAGATCAATTAATTTTTTCAGAATAAGATCACAAAATTAAGAAATAAAACCCAGAAGGATAAAAGTATTTCAGTTGTCAGACAGAAGATCTAAGAGAATTGGTTTTATATTCGTTAGATAAACCACAAAACCTAGGATACTATTGATTTTCCAAATATCCGCATTGCCTTAATGAATCATAGAAAACCTGTTGTACCGAAGTTCTTATGTTCAGATCGTATATTTTGGCATTGTTACGAGTGGGAAACACCCTGTTCGACAGAAAGATATACACTAGATCATAATCAGGATCTATCCAAAAGAAAGTACCCGTAAACCCGGAATGGCCATAGCTAGACGGACTAACCGAGGGTGCAGGATACGCCTCTTCCAACGACAAACCTGAATTTTTCAACAACGGTTTATCAAACCCCAATCCTCTACGGTTATTATTTTCAGGAAATTGAACCTCAGAAAACTCCTGAATAATTTTGGCATCGATAAACCTTTCCCCGCCATAACATCCTTCATTGAGATACATTTGCAACAATTTTGCCAGGTCGTTTGCATTGGAAAATAAGCCAGCATTCCCACTAATGCCGCCCAGCACGGCAGCGGCCTCGTCATGGACATATCCATGAACCAGCTTTTTTCGAAAATAACGGTCATATTCCGTAGGAACAATACGTTCTTCAGAGACTCTCTCAAGCGGATTATACATAAGAAACGAAGCTCCCAAAGGACGAAAAAAGAGCGAGTCTAGGTAATGCTCATAATCAACCCCTGTTAAAGTGCTAATCATCTCGGGATATATAATAAACGAAAGACCTGAATACTTATAGTCCTTACTTTTCAACAAATCACTCTTACGCACCGATCGATAGATTTTTCGTTTAAATCGGGGTTTTAAATAAAGATGATCATCCACTTTCACACCCTCATTAAAATCAAACCACCGTCGTGAATACCTCCCATCTTTTAGTGCCATCTTCCAATAGGCGATATAGGGTATTAAGCCCGCCTGATGGGCTAAAACATCTCGAAATATCAAGTTTTCCTTATTAGAACGGTGTAAAAAACCCGACTTCCAATCCGGGAAATATTTACTGAGTGGATCATCCAAATTGATAATCCCATCTCCGCATAATTTCATTAGCACCGGTAACGGGCCTGTTGCTTTCGTAACCGATGCCAGGTCGTAAAGGTCATCCAGTGCTACCGACTGACGTTTTTCGTAAGTATGATACCCATAAGCTTTATGAAAAACCACCTTTCCATTGCGGGCCACCAGAACCTGGCATCCCGGAAAGGCCTTTTCTTCAATTCCCCTGTTGATAATGGAATCCACCTTATGAGAAATAGAGACACTACTCATACCTACCTCCTCCGGCATAGTGTATTTTAGTCTTATACCTCCCGGGGTGTCAACTCCTTGTCCACCATAAAAAACATCCCCCACCGAAACCGGCAGTCTTCCGGTGGCACCAATGCCACCAAACAGTACCTGGGCAGATACATCCTGAGTGATTTCGTTATTTTGATAGGCAATGAGCAATCCTTTCACTTTATCTACATGATTCCATGCGGCCAATTGGTAAGGGTTATCCAGAAAAGCCACAAGACTATTTTTTCTCTGAAGTAAATCTATTAAATCGCTTCTCTGATCAGGCGCTAAGAAATCCCAATCGTCTCCAATAGCCACCACTAAACGGTCGTATTTTTCCAGATGATCAAGAGTGCTTTGAAATAGCTGAGGTTTGGCAGAGGAAAACCTGAAAAACGGCATCTCTTTATAACTCAAAACCCTGTTCTCAAAGTGAGGAAGTTCACCAACCGTGACACCTGCGAAATGGCCATCTTCAAGACTTTTTACCGGGATGGATTGCTCATGATTAACGACCACCGTCATAGCAGCCTCATACAGTTGCCGTTCCAATAATGCTGCAAAGGGAGTATTGACACGTTCAGAAAGACTATCCGATTGGATTTCAGGAGTATTATTCAATCCAAAAAAATACTTAAACGCCAAGACTTTTTTACATTTTACCTCAATATCGTTCCAACTCATTTTTCCTTTAGCAATGAAGTCTTTGACGGTCTTAATAGCTCCCGGAAGGTCAGCCGTCAACTCAACCACATCGTTACCAACTTGCAGTGCAATAGCATCTACGACCCCAGGCCGCCCCATCGTCTTGGCTCCTTTCATCGTGATCGCATCAGTGATAACCAACCCTTTGAAATTTAAAGAATCCTTTAACACTTTCCGAACAATATTCTCTGATAAGCTGGCGGGGACACCTCGCGAAGGTTCCAATGCCGGCACCTCCAGATGGCCTGTCATTATGCCCCAAACGCCGGATTGTATTAATTGGGAGAAAGGTTTAAGTTCTGTTTTCTCAAGATGTTTGCGAGAATGTGGAATTAAAGGTAAAGATTTATGAGAGTCCATATTGGTATCCCCATGGCCCGGGAAATGCTTTGCAACAGCCATAACGCCGCCATCCTGAAGACCTCCCATATAGGCATTGGCCTTGGTGGAGACCTTACTCGGGTCTTCACCGAAAGAACGGCGTCCGATGACGGGATTATCAGGGTTATTGTTCACATCAACAACAGGGGCAAGGTTTACGTGAATTCCCACCTCTTTCAATTGTCTGGCAATCTCCTTCCCCATTTGATAAATTAATTGATCATCCTGAATGGCACCAAGCGTCATCGCATAAGGATAAGATATGGTTTCATTAAAACGCATTCCCAGGCCCCACTCCCCATCTACTGCAACAAACAATGGAACTTTGGACAGCTCTTGCAAATAATTGGTCATGGTTACCATCCGGCTTAAATCACTGCGAAAATAAATAACCCCTCCCGGTTGCCATTTTTTTATAAATTCAGCATCCTCATCCATTTTAGCAGGGTTTCCTGAGGCATCCCCCCTTATCCAAAACAATTGAGCGATGCGTTCGTCCGGAGTTAATGTATGATAAACCGAATCGGCCCAAGATTTACCATACTGTATGATGGATGATGGATTATTGTTTTGAGCCAAAAATGAATCCTGACCCCATAAAACAAGCAAAAAAACAGTCAGGACTCTAGAATATAAGAACTTAGTCATTGGATTTAATTAATATAATTTCACGGTCTGATTCACAAAAATTTATGCCTGACCAGCAGGTCCAAAACTCATAGGCGGGAAACCACCCTGATCATTATTAGCTCCAATATTTTTGATTGTCCCATAAATCTCCTCAAATCTGGCCACATTATCGCTCAACGCTTGAAGTAAACGCTTCGCATGTTCCGGAGTTAGTACTATTCTGGACTTCACCGAGGCCTTAGGGATGCCGGGCATAATGCGTGCAAAATCAATCACAAATTCGGAAGGAGAATGGCTAATGATAGCAAGATTGGAATAGATCCCTTGTGCAACATCGGGATTCAGTTCAATCTTCATTTGACCTTTTTTATTATTATTTGAATCGTCCATAATGTAAAGCTTTATAAGATTTTTTACATAAAACAGGTTAAAGATATTGATTTTGGATGAATTCCCCTATCTGTAGGATACAATAAAAGCGCGGCTCCCTAAAGGAAACCGCGCTTTTTTTAAATTACTTATCAGTTAAAATCCGATTTATCGGTCCGTTACTTGTTCTGATTCACGTTTACTGACAAGTTTATCGTACTCTTCCTGAGAGCCAACGATAATCTTTTCATATTCACGCAATCCGGTTCCTGCCGGAATCAAATGGCCACAAATCACATTTTCTTTAAGACCATCTAACTGATCCACCTTACCTTGAATGGCAGCTTCGTTAAGAACCTTGGTCGTTTCCTGGAAGGAAGCGGCAGACATAAAGCTCTTGGTCTGCAATGCAGCTCTGGTAATTCCCTGCAGAACCTGACTTGAAGTAGCAGGGACCGCATCTCGTGTTTGTACGAGTTTCAGGTCTTTACGCTTAAGCTGGGAGTTTTCATCGCGAAGGCGACGGGCAGTAACGATTTGACCGGCACGAAGCGATGTTGAATCACCGGGATCCACCACAACTTTCTTACCCCAAATCTCATCGTTTTCCTCCATAAACTCAATCTTATCCACAATCTGTCTTTCAAGGAATTTGGTATCACCGGGATCGTCGATTTCAACTTTGCGCATCATTTGTCGTACAATGATTTCAAAGTGTTTATCGTTAATCTTCACACCCTGCAAACGATACACATCCTGAACTTCATTCACGATATACTCCTGAACGGCAGTAGGACCTTTAATGGCCAGGATATCAGCAGGCGTGGTAGCACCATCAGATAGGGGTGTACCCGCTCTTACATAATCGTTTTCCTGAACAAGTATCTGTTTTGATAAAGGCACCAGATACTTCTTCACTTCTCCGTTTTTAGAGGTAACAATGATCTCACGGTTACCACGTTTAACTTTTCCAAAGGCCACCTCACCATCAATTTCTGAAACCACAGCCGGATTGGAAGGATTACGAGCCTCAAACAACTCAGTAACTCTGGGCAAACCACCTGTGATATCACCGGCCCGTCCCATAGCTCTAGGAATTTTGGCAAGGGTCTCACCTTGTTTGATGCTATCCCCGTCATCCACTGAAACGTGGGCACCAACCGGCAAGTTATAAACCTTAATCACATCGCCATTGGAATCTGTAATATGAACAGCGGGGTTTTTCGTTTTATCCCTGCTTTCAATAATTACTTTTTCACGATACCCGGTTTGTTCGTCAGATTCCTCTTTAAAGGTAACACCGTCGATCATATTTTCAAACGTAATGGTACCTGCTTTCTCCGTAATGATCAACGCATTGAAAGGATCCCATTCACAAATAAGATCGCCTTTTTTCAGCTCGGTACCATTTTTTATAAAAAGTTTGGCACCATATGGAATCGGTTGGGTAGTAAGGGCAATATTGGTATTTTTATCAATAATCCTCAATTCGGCAAGTCGTCCAATTACCACATCAACATCAACACCTTCATCTGTGGTATAGGGTACCGTTCTCAATTCATCAAACTCAGCAATTCCCTCATAACGGGCCAACATATTGTTTTCGGATGTCACGTTGGAAGCAGTACCCCCGACGTGGAATGTCCGCAGTGTCAGCTGTGTTCCCGGTTCACCGATAGACTGTGCAGCAATCACACCCACAGCCTCCCCTTTATGTACCATTTTACCGGTAGATAGGTTACGACCGTAACATTTGGCGCAAACACCTTTTTTAGATTCACAAGTCAATACGGAACGAATTTCAACTCTCTCGATGGGTGATTCTTCAATAATTCGTGCTGATTCTTCATTAATTTCCTCACCACTCTTTACAATAACCTCTCCCGTATTGGGATGATATACATCATGCACAGAGACCCGTCCTAGAATACGCTCATACAATGAAGCTACCACTTCCTCATTACTTTTAATGGCAGTAGCTGTAAGTCCCCGCAAGGTTCCGCAATCCTCTTCATTAATGATGACATCCTGCGAAACATCTACCAGACGACGTGTCAAATAACCGGCATCTGCTGTTTTCAACGCAGTATCCGCCAACCCTTTACGAGCACCGTGTGTAGAAATAAAGTACTCAAGTACAGAAAGTCCTTCTTTAAAGTTGGAAAGAATCGGGTTTTCAATAATCTGTCCTCCCTCTGCACCTGACTTTTGAGGCTTAGCCATCAAACCACGCATACCGGAAAGCTGTCGTATCTGTTCTTTAGATCCCCGAGCTCCGGAGTCAAGCATCATATAAACAGAATTGAAACCATCCTGGTCGGAACTCAATTGTTCCATAAGAGTTTGGGTTAACTTGGCATTGACATGCGTCCAGATATCAATAATCTGATTATATCGCTCATTGTTGGTAATAAATCCCATGTTGTAGTTATTCACTACATCTTCCACTTCCTTATAACCCTCATTAACAAGCGTTGCTTTTTCAGCCGGAATAATTACATCCTGGAGATTAAAAGAAAGACCTCCTTCGAATGCCATACGATATCCCAGAGATTTGATATCATCAAGAAAGGCTGCAGTCCTTGGTGTACCGCACACTTTATGCACTCTACCGATAATATCCCTTAAAGCCTTTTTCGTCAATAAGGTATTGATGTATCCTACTTCTTTAGGAACGAATTCATTGAATAATATTCTTCCGACGGTAGTTTCGATCATCACCTTAGCCAATTCCCCCTCTTCATTCAGGTCGAGAGTTTTAACTTTTACCTTTGTGTGCAATTCTACTTTGCGCTCATTATAAGCGATTTTGGCTTCTTCGGGTGAATAGAAAACCAACCCTTCATTTTTTGCTCCAGGTCGAGCCTTGGTCATATAGTACAAACCAAGAACCATGTCCTGTGAAGGAACTGTAATAGGTGCACCATTAGCAGGGTTAAGAATATTTTGACTACCCAACATTAACATTTGCGCTTCCAAAATGGCCGCATTTCCCAACGGTAAATGAACCGCCATCTGGTCACCGTCAAAGTCGGCGTTAAAGGCAGAACATGCCAGCGGGTGAAGCTGGATAGCTTTTCCTTCAATTAATTTGGGTTGAAACGCCTGTATCCCCAATCGGTGCAGCGTTGGGGCCCGGTTCAACAGAACGGGATGTCCCTTCAATACATTTTCAAGGATATCCCAAACAACGGGATCTTTTCTGTCGACAATCTTCTTCGCCGATTTAACGGTTTTTACAATTCCTCGTTCAATCAGCTTTCTAATGATGAAAGGCTTGTAGAGTTCTGCTGCCATCTCCTTAGGCAAACCGCATTCGTGCATTTTAAGTTCGGGTCCTACAACAATAACAGAACGAGCCGAATAATCCACACGTTTCCCAAGGAGGTTTTGACGAAAACGACCTTGTTTACCCTTCAAACTATCACTAAGAGACTTCAATGGTCTGTTCGCATCCGTCTTGACGGCATTCGATTTACGGGAATTATCAAACAAGGAATCAACTGCTTCCTGAAGCATCCGTTTTTCATTCCTCAAAATTACTTCAGGAGCTTTTATTTCGATCAATCGTTTCAACCGGTTATTCCGGATGATTACTCTTCGATACAAATCATTAAGGTCAGAAGTGGCAAAGCGACCACCATCCAATGGAACCAATGGCCTTAACTCAGGTGGAATAACCGGGACCACTTTCACGATCATCCACTCGGGACGGTTAACTCCTTTGGATTCACGAAACGACTCTACAACCTGCAATCTTTTGAGTGCTTCATTTTTACGTTGTTGGGAAGTTTCTGTATTTGCCTTATGGCGAAGGTCGTAGGACAATTCGTCCAAATTAAGACGTGATAAAATCATATGCAACGCCTCAGCCCCCATTTTGGCAATAAACTTATTGGGGTCGTCATCGTCCAGATGTTGGTTATCTTTCGGCAAACTGTCGAGGATATCAAGATACTCCTCTTCAGTAAGGAAATCCATATATTTTATACCATCAGCGGCAGCGACTCCAGGTTGCACAACAACATAACGCTCATAATATATTATCGAATCAAGCTTTTTAGTTGGCAATCCCAACAAATAACCTATTTTGTTAGGTAAGGAGCGAAAATACCAGATATGTGCCACGGGCACAACAAGGGATATGTGTCCCATACGTTCCCGACGCACCTTCTTTTCTGTCACTTCAACCCCACACCGGTCACAAACTATGCCCCGATAACGGATCCGCTTATATTTTCCACAATGACACTCATAGTCCTTTACAGGACCAAAAATGCGTTCGCAGAACAACCCGTCCCGTTCGGGTTTATAGGTTCGATAGTTAATGGTTTCAGGTTTTAGCACTTCACCACTTGATCTCTCAAGAATTTCTTCCGGTGAAGCCAACCCTATGGTTATACGAGAAAAATTACTCTTGACTTTCTGATCTCTTCTGAATGCCATATATAGCCGAGTATTAGAAATTTAAAACTAAAAGAGGCATAGTGCATGGCCTGTTAACCATGCACTGCCGGCGTACTATTCAAGATTCACACTCAATCCAAGACCACGCATTTCATGGAGCAATACATTGAGCGATTCGGGAATTCCAGGCATTGGAAGGGGGTCTCCCTTAACGATAGACTCGTATGCTTTGGCTCGTCCCACAACATCATCTGATTTGACAGTAAGGATTTCCTGAAGAATATGGGAAGCACCAAATGCTTCGAGTGCCCATACTTCCATTTCACCAAACCTTTGACCACCGAACTGTGCTTTACCACCCAACGGCTGCTGAGTAATCAGAGAATAAGGTCCGATAGAGCGAGCATGCATTTTATCCTCTACCATGTGTCCCAATTTCAACATATAAATGATACCTACCGTCGCTGGCTGGTGGAATTTTTCACCGGTACCACCATCATAAAGGTAAGTCTTTCCGAAATCAGGTAAACCAGCTTTTCTGGTCCAATCCAAGATATCTTCGTTACTTGCCCCATCGAAAATTGGTGTAGCAAATTTCACCCCAAGAACCTCACCAGCCCATCCCAGCACGGTCTCATAAATCTGTCCAAGGTTCATCCGTGAGGGTACCCCCAATGGATTCAGGACAATGTCGACCGGTGTTCCATCTTCAAGGAAAGGCATATCCTCTTGCCGGACTATCCTGGAAACAATCCCCTTATTCCCGTGTCGACCGGCCATTTTATCTCCAACAGTAATTTTCCGTTTCTTGGCAATGTAAACTTTGGCCAACTGAACAATTCCTGCAGGGAGTTCATCCCCTATTGTAAGATTATACTTTTGCCTTTTTTCCTTAGCTTCAAGCTCTTTATATTTCATCCGGTAATTATGAATTACCTTTTGAATGAGCTCATTCTTTTCCTTGTCAGTAGTCCACTTATTAGGATTTACCGCATTATAATCCAATTCCTGAAGAATCTTCTGAGTAAATTTAGTTCCTTTTGAAATTAAATCAACCCCTAAATAATCCTTAACACCTTGGCTGGTTTTTCCATTAATTAAAGAGAACAATTTATCAACCAATCGTCCCTTTAACCCTTCGGCAGCCCGATTAAATTCTTCATCAATTTTGGCAAGTGCGGCTTTATCACTCACGCGATTCTTACGATCCTTGATTACACGAGAGAACAATTTTTTATCAATAACCACACCGGATAAGGAAGGCGATGCTTTCAGAGAAGCATCCTTTACATCTCCAGCTTTTTCGCCAAAAATAGCTCTCAGCAGCTTTTCTTCAGGTGTAGGGTCACTCTCCCCTTTGGGGGTAATTTTTCCTATTAAAATATCCCCGGGCTTAACACGAGCACCCACCCGAATAAGTCCATTTTCATCCAGTTCCTTGGTAGCTTCTTCACTAACATTGGGAATATCTGCAGTCAGCTCTTCCAAACCACGTTTGGTATCCCTCACCTCAAGAGAATACTCATCTATATGTACTGAGGTAAAGATATCATCTCGCACCAACTTTTCGGAAATAACAATAGCATCCTCAAAGTTGTATCCTTTCCAAGGCATAAACGCCACTTTCAAGTTGCGCCCAAGTGCCAACTCCCCATTCTCAGTTGAATAACCTTCGGTAAGGATTTGCCCCGGAGCAATCCGGTCGCCCTTTTTAACCAAAGGTTTCATATTGACGCAGGTACTCTGATTAGTTTTTTGGTATTTTATAAGATTATATCTCTTTGTTTCGGGTTCAAAACTTACAAATCTTTCCTCTTCCGTAAGATCATATCGAACCACAATTTCCTTGGCATCCACATATTCGACAACGCCATATCCTTCAGATACAACTTGCGTCCGGGAATCTCTGATAAGCTTTCCTTCCAAGCCTGTTCCAACGATAGGAGCCTCAGGACGCAACAAAGGCACTGCTTGACGCATCATATTGGATCCCATCAAGGCACGGTTAGCATCATCGTGTTCCAAGAAAGGAATGAGTGACGCAGCAACAGACGCAATCTGATTCGGCGCTACGTCCATCAAATCAATTTCTTCCTTATCAATTAAAGGAAAATCACCATCATGACGAGCTTTAACTTTATTATTAATAAAATTACCTTCATCATCGAGTGGTGCATTTGCCTGCGCAATAGTTTTAGCTTCTTCCTCTTCAGCAGTAAGATAGTAAACTCCATCTCCGGAAAGATCCACTCTACTGCTTTCTACCTTACGATATGGCGTTTCAATAAACCCAAGACTATTAACTTTTGCAAATACGCAAAGTGATGAAATCAAACCAATATTAGGTCCTTCCGGCGTTTCAATAGGACAAAGTCGCCCATAGTGAGTATAATGGACATCCCGAACCTCAAACCCGGCTCTTTCACGTGACAATCCACCAGGACCAAGAGCTGACATTCTTCGCTTGTGAGTAATCTCTGCCAATGGATTGGTTTGATCCATAAACTGAGACAATGCATTGGTTCCAAAGAAACTATTAATAACAGACGAAAGCGTCTTGCTATTAATCAAATCGATTGGAGTAAACACCTCATTATCTCTAACATTCATTCGTTCCCGAATGGTACGAGCCATACGTGCCAAACCAACGCCAAACTGGTTGGCCATTTGTTCTCCAACAGTACGTACTCTCCGGTTACTCAGGTGGTCGATATCATCCACTTCCGTTTTAGAATTAATCAGCTCAATAAGGTACTTAATAATGGCGATCATATCGTCACGAGTAAGCACCTTGGTATCCAAATCAATATTTAGATTGAGCTTTTTATTCAGCCGATATCTTCCCACATCCCCCAAGTCGTAGCGTTTATCCGAGAAGAATAATTTATCAATAACATCCCGTGCAGTGGCTTCATCCGGGGGCTCTGCATTACGTAATTGTCTATAGATGTGAACAACCGCTTCTTTTTCAGAGTTACATGGATCTTTCTGAAGCGTATTGTATATTATGGCATAATCCGAAAGGTTTTGATCTTCTTTATGAAGAAGAATAGTCTTTGCACCGGAATCAATAATTTCTTCAATATGTTCATCTTCAAGAACAGTTTCCCGGTCTATAATAACTTCGTTTCGTTCAATTGAAACCACCTCCCCTGTATCTTCATCCACAAAGTCTTCAATCCATGTTTTCAATACCCGGGCGGCCAACTTCCTGCCAACTACTTTTTTCAAAGCAGCTTTTGAAACTTTAATTTCATCGGCTAGGCCAAAAATCTCTAGAACATCTTTATCACTTTCATATCCAATAGCACGCAACAATGTTGTAACCGGTAATTTCTTCTTCCGGTCAATGTATGCATACATAACATTGTTGATATCAGTAGCAAATTCGATCCATGAACCCTTAAATGGAATAATACGGGCAGAATAAAGCTTGGTACCATTGGCATGCACGCTCTGGCCAAAAAATACGCCAGGTGACCTATGTAATTGTGAAACAATAACACGCTCAGCTCCATTAATAATAAAGCTGCCTTTGTCGGTCATATAGGGAACTGTACCCAAATAAACGTCTTGCACGACAGTGTCAAAATCCTCGTGTTCAGGATCGGTACAATATAATTTCAATTTAGCTTTCAGAGGGACACAATAAGTCAACCCTCTTTCAATGCATTCTTCAATGGTATAGCGGGGCGGATCCACTGCATAATCCAGAAACTCCAGAACGAAATTGTTCCGAGTATCGGTAATGGGGAAATTCTCCATAAAAACCTGCCATAACCCCTCATTTTTCCTTTCCTCCGGGGTTGTACCCATTTGAAAAAATTCACGGAAAGATTTCAATTGGATTTCCAGGAGATCGGGATAATCCAACTGGTTTTTAATGGAAGCAAAGCTTATCCTTTCGGTAGTAATTGGAGTCATCTATCAACAAATTATTTGAACTTAAACATATAAGCATAAAAAGGTTTAGGATCTCATAAATGAGTTCCTAAACCGTAACCATATTCCAGGTAAATTTGTCCTGATTACTTAAGTTCAACTTCCGCTCCAGCTTCTTCTAATTGAGTTTTAAGACTTTCAGCTTCTTCTTTAGAGACTTTTTCTTTGATTGGAGCAGGTGCTTTATCTACAAGCTCTTTAGCTTCCTTCAGACCAACACCGGTTACTTCTTTAACCAATTTTACGATGGCCAGTTTAGAACCACCTGGAGACTTCAGGATAACATCAAATTCACTTTGTTCAGCAGCGCCACCTTCTTCACCACCAGCAGCACCACCAGCAACGGCTACAGCTGCAGCAGCAGGTTCAATTCCATATTCTTCTTTTAAAATATCTGCAAGTTCATTTACTTCTTTTACAGTCAAATTTACTAATTCTTCTGCAAGTTTCTTAATATCTGCCATTGTCTTAGGTATTAAAAAATTTCAATTTCAGTTTGTAAAAAATTATTCCTTTTCACTAAGTGTTTGAAGAATCCCGTGGATTTTAGTTCCACCGGACTGAAGGGCGGAAATAACATTCTTCGCAGGTGACTGCAGAAGACCAATAACCTCTCCCAACAATTCTTCTTTAGACTTAATTTTAGTAAGTACTTCCAGCTGATCACTGCCTACATAAACCGACTCTTCAACGTATGCTCCCTTAAAAAGGGGAAGTTCACCGGTTCCTTTTTGAAAATTTTTGATCAATTTGGCAGGAACATTTCCTGTGTTACAGAAAAGAACAGCTGAAGTTCCTTTAAAGGCTTCATCAATCCCCTCAACCTTTTTATCGCTTTGCTCCAGCGCCAATTTAAACAGTGTGTTTTTAACCATCACCATTTTGACATCTTTACTGAAGCACTCACGACGCAAATCGCTGGTTTGAGCGGCATCCAAACCAAGAGTATCAGTCACATAAAAGTGATTATACTCATTGATTTTTTCCGATAGCTCTTTAATAAGTGCGCTTTTATCTGTCTTTTTCATGATTCCTAATACTCTTCAGTTAACATTAAATTTAAACCTCAACCGACTTGGGTTCAATACGAATACCGGGACTCATGGTACTGGAGAGCGCAATGCTCTTAATGTAGGTTCCTTTAGCTGATGAAGGTTTCAGCTTTTGAATCATACCTACAAATTCACGCACATTTTCAGCGAGCTTTTCAGGAGTAAAAGAGACCTTACCAACAGTAGAATGGACGATGCCAAATTTATCTACTTTAAAGTCAATTTTTCCAGCCTTTACTTCACTCACGGCTTTAGCAATATCCATGGTAACAGTACCACTCTTGGGGTTAGGCATTAATCCTCTAGGTCCTAAAATACGACCCAACGCCCCAATTTTAGCCATTACACTAGGCATAGTAATAATGACATCCATATCCAGCCAACCTTCCTTGATCTTTTCAATATATTCATCCAGACCAACATAGTCAGCACCTGCAGCTTTGGCTTCATCCTCCTTATCGGGAGTACATAAAACCAAGACTCGAGTTTCTTTTCCGGTGCCATTAGGAAGCGTTACCACGCCACGTACCATTTGATTGGCTTTTCGGGGATCAACTCCCAGTCGGATATCAATATCAACAGATGCATCAAACTTGGTAGTTGTGATCTCCTTCACCAATTTGGCAGCTTCTTCAATGGGATATTGCTTTCCGGCATCGATTTTTTCTAACGCAAACTTTCTATTCTTTGTTAGTTTTTTTGTCATTGTTGCAAACGGATTTTAATGGTTAACCGGAAAATCACCATCAACAGTGATTCCCATACTTCTGGCTGTGCCAGCAATCATCCTCATTGCAGAATCGACAGTAAAACAATTCAAGTCGCTCATTTTGTCTTCAGCAATTGCCTTAACTTGTTCCCAGGTTACCGATGCCACCTTTTTACGGTTTGGCTCAGCAGATCCTGATTTTATTTTGGCAGCTTCCATCAACTGCACTGCAGCCGGAGGAGTTTTGACGACAAAATCAAAGGATTTATCCTTATAAACAGTAATAACAACCGGTAATACTTTACCAGCTTTATCCTGCGTGCGAGCGTTGAATTGCTTACAGAATTCCATAATGTTCACCCCTTTTGCGCCTAACGCGGGCCCAACAGGGGGTGAAGGATTTGCTGCACCACCTCTAATCTGAAGTTTGATTAAAGTTTCTACTTCTTTAGCCATTGTAGCAATTCATGATATTGGTTATTAATAAATCGGTCTATCAAGAAATAAAATCTAGTTTCATTGGTATAAGGTAATTCTTAAAAATCACCTTGGAAGCATTACTACTCAATGAGAAAAATTTTACTCTTTAACGACCTGTAAAAAGCTTAACTCAAGAGGTGTTTTTCTCCCGAAAATTTTGACCATTACTTTTAGCTTTCGTTTCTCTTCATTTACTTCCTCAATTACGCCATTAAAGCCATTAAACGGTCCATCAACCACTTTCACAGTTTCTCCCACATAGAAAGGATTGTTAATTTCTTCTTCGTTTTCGATCAATTCATCAACCTTCCCTAACATTCGATTCACCTCTGATTCGCGCATTGGCGTAGGATGATCACCTCCCAGAAAACCTATTACATGTGTAATATTTTTAAGGATATGAGGAATTTCACCAACCAGGGCAGCTTCTACAAATACATATCCGGGATAATAATTTCTTTCTTTACTAATTTTTTTCCCATTACGTATCTGAAACACTCTCTCGGTAGGGATTAAAACTTGGCTGACATAGTCCTGAAGATTTTTACTGGCAATTTCCCTCTCAATAAATTCTTTGGCCTTTTTTTCCTTTCCAGTTACTGCCCGGACTACGTACCATTTCTTCTGGATTTCTTCACTCATTGGTACTTGTTCCTTCTTTCCTTACTAATAAAATTGTTCATAAATCCACTGTAACAAGTGGTCAAAAGAAAAATCCATCAGATATACCACAGCTGCAATAATCACTGAGGCAATCATCACAACGATAGCGCTATTCTGCAATTCTGACCATGTTGGCCACGAAGTCTTATTAATTAATTCGTGATGAACATCTTTTAAATAGGCCTTTATCTTTTCCATGCTTTAGCTTGTACTTTTTACTGCTCTAACCGGTAATTTCACTTTTGCACGGGAGGAGAGACTCGAACTCCCGACACCTGGTTTTGGAGACCAGTGCTCTACCAACTGAGCTACACCCGTATTCAAGGGAAAGAGCAGACCTTAGGACTGCCCTACCCTATATCATATTTCGTTATTACTCTACAATTTCAGTAACCTGACCGGCACCTACGGTACGACCACCTTCACGAATAGCGAAACGCAGACCTACATTCAATGCAACAGGATAGATCAATGATACAGTAATAGTAACGTTATCACCAGGCATAACCATTTCAGTCCCTTCAGGCAAAGAAATTTCACCTGTTACGTCCAAAGTACGCAAATAGAATTGAGGACGATACTTATTATGGAATGGGGTATGACGACCACCTTCTTCTTTTTTCAATACGTAAACCTCAGCTTTAAATTTAGTGTGAGGAGTAATTGATCCGGGCTTAGCCAATACCATTCCTCTTTTAATCTCCTTCTTATCAACCCCACGTAACAACAAACCTACGTTGTCACCGGCTTGTCCTTCGTCCAGAATCTTACGGAACATTTCAACCCCAGTACATACGGTTTTCTTTCCTTCTGCACCAAGACCAATAATTTCCATTTCGTCACCAGTATGGATTACACCAGTTTCAATACGGCCAGTGGCAACTGTTCCACGACCAGTAATAGAAAAGATGTCCTCTACAGGCATCAGGAACGGTTTCTCATTATCACGAGGAGGAAGCGGAATCCACTCATCAACAGCTTTCATCAGATCCATGATTTTAGCCTCCCACTTCTCATCACCTTCCAATGCTCCAAGTGCAGAACCTTTTATAATGGGTGTATTATCACCGTCAAATTCATAGAAACTCAAAAGATCACGAACTTCCATTTCTACCAGTTCGAGAAGTTCTTCGTCATCAACCATATCCACTTTGTTGAGGAAAACAACAATTTTGGGTACGTTAACCTGACGAGCCAACAAGATGTGTTCACGAGTTTGGGGCATCGGACCATCAGTTCCTGCAACCACCAGAATCGCTCCGTCCATCTGCGCAGCACCAGTCACCATGTTTTTCACATAGTCGGCGTGACCAGGACAGTCAACGTGTGCATAGTGACGGTTTTCTGTTTGATATTCTACGTGAGATGTGTTAATAGTAATACCCCTTTCTTTCTCTTCGGGAGCATTATCAATTGCATCAAAATCTTTAATTTCGGACAAACCTTGTTTCGCCAGCACTTTTGTGATAGCAGCAGTCAGAGTAGTTTTTCCATGGTCTACGTGACCAATAGTACCGATATTAACATGAGGCTTCGTCCTTTGAAATGTTTCTTTAGCCATAACTCGAAATTATTAGACAATTAGATATAAATTGAAACCACTTATTTTTAGAATTTTCTCTAAATTACAGACATTAACTATTAAACCTTCTTCTTTTCGGCCAACCCAAATTACGGGCCATAAAGATAAACATTTTCAAGGGAATAATCTACTTTAACAATTCTTTTTCCCGAAAAATCAGCCAAATAACAAGCTGTCTTAATTTAAAAAGGAATATAATAAAATCCTAAAACCCGCTTCTCCTATCATTTTAATAGGCTGATTATCAACAATAACCAGCCTATTAAAACAATTCTGACAGCATATTCCGCCACCAAAACGGTGTGCAAATGTATAATAATTTTCAAATTGCGCCAAAAAACAGTCCTCTTTTTTAATTATTTGACTTTTAATTTTTCCTTTCTTTTTACCAACTGCTTTCGAAGGGCTTCGCAAGCTAAATCAACAGCTTCCTCGAATGTCTTACTTTGCTTTTTGGCAAACAATTTGTTGCCCGGAATGTCCAACTCAATCTCGGCCAGTTTATTCTCGGATGTCTCTGACTTATCGAGTCTAAGAGTAACAACAGCAGTAATAATGTTATCGGAAAACTGATCCAATTTTCCAACTTTTTGATGAATAAAGCTGTCAAGTCTTGAAGATGCATCGAAATGCACCGTTTGAATCGTAATATTCATAAAACTCCCTCCATTAATTTAGGCCCTAGGGTGGGCCTGGTTATAAATTGCCGATAATTGCTCAAATGTATTATGGGTATATACCTGAGTAGCATTCAAATTGGCATGTCCAAGTAACTCTTTAATGGCATTGATATCAGCCCCACGATTCAACAGTATGGTTGCATAGGTATGGCGTAAAATATGGGGACTCTTTTTCGTCATAGTAGTAACCTGTTGAAGATGTTTTCGAACAATTCGATATACCAATTTTTGATAGATAGGCTGACCTTTATCGGTAAGAAAAAACGAATGAAACTGCTCACCACCAAAAGTGTCATTTCTAACTTTTATATAATCTGTAACATTACGAACCGTACTTCGGTTCATTGGAACAAGACGTTCTTTGTTTCTTTTTCCCAAAACCTTAACCAAACCTCCATAAAGATCAAAATCTTGATCTCTGAGTCCAACCAACTCAGACAGTCTCATCCCTGTTCCATAAAAGAGATCGATGATGGTATGATCACGAACCCCAGAATAGTCACTTGAAAATGGGACCTCATCAAGGAGAAAATCCATTTCCCTCTCTTTAACAAAATCAGGTAAATTTTTTGCTAGTTTAGGGAGAATAACACCATCAACCGGAGAGGTTTCAATTATTTCTTCCCTTAGCAAGTGTTTAAAATAAGATCTGAGTGCTGCAATTTTTCTATGAATCGATTTGGGTTTTAAATGATTATAATGCATCACCACCACCCAATCACGAACGAACCGAGTATTTATTTCCCGTTCATCAATAACTCCCCTTTCTTTCATATACTCCTCGAACTGCCTCAAATCAATTTCATAAGCAACAAGTGTATGATGGGAGCTCCGTTTTTCGTATTTAAGATAATCTAAAAAGGAATCAATATATTGCATAAAAAAACGCCTGACATTTCATCTTATCGTGTTAACGAATATACGAAAAAAGACTGAAAAGTCAGGCGTTTTAGGAAAGATTTTCTCCTATTCGCTATCTTGCTGTAATTGCTGAATATAAATAGCCTTTTTAATTTCTTCTCTGCGTCGAACAGATGGTTTAACAAAGGCTTGACGCGCACGTATTTCACGCATTGCGCCGGTTTTCTCAAATTTACGCTTAAATTTCTTTAACGCTCTTTCTATGTTCTCTCCCTCTTTAACAGGAACTACGATCATAATTTATAAATTTTAATATCCTAACAATAAAAAATATTTTTTACACTCTTTTCGGCAAATATACGATATAAACAATATGCCGTCTAATAAACTTTCCTTAATTCTTTATCTCACACAAAAATAAAAAACAACAACCTCCAATCTTTTAAATTTCAGATTCCTATCAATTCAATTAAGCTTCAAAAATTGCGGTACAAAGAAAATGAAGATTTCTGATTGAAACAAGTTAATTCTCAATTTTTTATTTATCTGTCCCAAAATCTATATAGGGAATAATCTTTTCTAGGGTTTGATCATCCATTGACGGAATGAGTTTTAACTCTTTTGCTGAAGAAATGTTTCCGTTCTTTTTTCTATATTCAATAATGTCCCGAGCCTGATAAAAATTAAGATAGGGATGTGATTTTAAATAACGAACCGATGATCTGTTTATAGCAATTTTCCTGTATGGGGCCCCCTCAACAGTCAAATATTGACGAATATTGTCATACAATGGAGGAGATATTCCATACACTTCCAAGACCTGATCACTGGAATAAAATCCTCCTAACAAATCTCTATACTTAATAATTCTTTGAGACAACACCTCTCCAATTCCATTTAGTCTTTTTAAGTCCGAGGCAACAGCGCTGTTAAGATCGATAATAAACGTATCCGCAACCACCTCGTTTCCCCCTCTTCTATCCATTTCTTGATCCTTTTTTTGGAGATTTGGATATACGTCGTGGGCAAAGGTTGAATCTATATTATCAGGATGGATCACTCGGTTATTCCTAAAATCTTCCTGCCTATCCGGAAAAAGCACATAGGCACTCAATTTTTGGGCAAGCAGGGAGTCCAGTCCATAAATTTTAGCAATATCACCGGGCTGCTTGAAAGTCCCCCCAGCCTCAAGGTATTTCATCCAATTAATGATCACATAATGAGGTAGCCCCATCTCATCCAAATCGGTAACAGTAACCTCATTGGGATTAAAGGTCTTGAACCTATATTGCGGTCCTTCAGAGCGTTCTTTTTCCTTTGCTTCCTGACGCTTGTCAATCCCCCTTTTGTACTCTATAAACTCCGTTGCATCTTTTTGCACTTCCACTGCCGGAGGTTTCCATAGAAATGTCATTAAAATTCGTCCAACGACAAACACAAAAAGCAGGACGGCAAGAATAATTATTCCATATTGTTCTTTGCGGGAAAAAGCCAGCCAGTCTTTCCACATAGCTTTTGATCGTTATGTAAAAATACCGAAAGGAAACCAACACTTTTCAAATCCACCCCAGTCCCTTTAAAAAGACCAAAGCAATAGCAACTGGTGCAACAAACTTAATTACAAACAAAAATCCATTGTAATAATGAGCCTTACGGCCATCAGCCTCTATTTCTTCCCTAGGTTTCTGGGCTCCCATTATCCAACCCACAAATATAACAATCAGCAACCCGCCCAGTGGCAATAACACGTTGGAAGAAACCTTATCAAACACATTAAACACCAAAGAATTGAAAGCACATATAACAGCCAAAACACCAATTATTCCGCAGGCTATCCAAGTTGCCTTTGGTCTTGACAAATTTAACTCTTCAGTAAAATAGGCCACAACCACTTCAAGCAAAGAAATAGATGAAGTAAGAGCTGCAATGGTCAGCAGAATAAAAAACATCAATCCAAAAATATATCCCCCTACCATCTTATTGAATATATTTGGTAAAGTAATAAAAACAAGTCCTGGTCCCTGATCGGGTGCCATATCAAAAGCAAATGCCGCAGGAAAGATGGCGATACCAGCAAGCACTGCAATTAATGTATCGGCAAGAGAAACCGATAAAGCGGTTCCTCCAAGACTTTCAGTCTTTTTGATATATGACCCATAGGTAACAATAACCCCCATACCGATACTAAGAGAAAAAAAGGCTTGGCCCAGTGCCTCCAAAATCACATCGGATGTAATTTTAGAAAAATCTGGGTTAAAAAGAAAATTCAAACCTGCAGAAGCACCGTCCAGAGTCAGCGCACGAATAATAAGCACCAAAATAATTACCAATAGCATTGGCATCAACACCTTTGTATATTTCTCTATTCCTTTTTCAATACCGGACCTTACAATGTATGCTGTTCCCCCTAAAAAAAGAAGTGTCCAAAATACGGAAATACCCCCGGATTGCTGGACATTTTCAAACACAGCTTTCAATTCAACAGGCGTCCTTCCACTCAATGCATTGGTTAAACTAAGATAAACATATTGCAAAGTCCATCCGGCCACAACCGAATAAAATGCAAGAATTAAAAAGGCAGCGCCAACCCCCATTACCCCAACCAGATTCCAGTATCGATTTGGAGCTAGTTTTCTAAATGCCCCGAAGACATTAAGTTGAGCTCTTCTTCCAATTAACAGCTCGGAGATCATTACGGGGACCCCAATAATAATAACAAACAATATATAAATCAACAAAAAGGCTCCTCCTCCACTTTCTCCTAAAACATAAGGGAATCTCCAAATATTTCCCAAGCCAATGGCAGAACCTGCCGCTGCTGCTATAATTCCAAACTTATTGCTAAAACTATCTCTGGTCGGAGTGTTGACTGACATAAAACTGCTTTTTTATAAACATCCATTAAAAAAACCCCCATACAAATGGGGGTTATTATCAATAAAACTACAACAAAGATTACAATACATCCACACAATTAAGAGCCTTAAAGGCTTCCTGAAGACGGCTTATCATTGACTCTTCTCCCGCACGCAACCATTTTCTGGGGTCATAATACTTTTTGTTGGGCTTGTCCTCCCCTTCCGGGTTTCCAATTTGAGCCTGCAGGTAATCGTGGTTTTTAGCTTCATACTCACGAACGCCATTCCAAAATGCCCATTGAGTATCCGTATCAATATTCATTTTTATAACACCATAACTCACTGCGTCCCTAATCTCTTCCAAAGATGAACCAGAGCCACCATGGAAAACAAAATTCACTGGTTTTTCGCCGGTACCGAATTTCTCAGAGATATACTTCTGTGAATTCTTCAATATCTCCGGACGAAGAACCACATTCCCTGGTTTATAAACCCCGTGAACATTTCCAAATGAAGCTGCAATAGTAAAGTTTGGGGATACTTTGTTCAACTCTTCATAAGCAAATGCAACATCTTCGGGCTGAGTATAAAGCATGGCATTATCAACATTAGTGTTATCAACACCATCTTCTTCTCCACCAGTAATTCCCAACTCAATTTCAAGAGTCATTCCCATTTTGCTCATACGCTCCAGATATTTTTTACTAATTTCAATATTATCCTGAAGCGTTTCCTCCGAAAGGTCAAGCATATGAGAGCTGAACAATGGTTTCCCGGTTTCTTTGAACCATTTTTCGCCTTCGTCGAGCAATCCATCAATCCAAGGCAATAATTTTTTTGCAGCATGATCGGTATGAAGAATTACGGGAACTCCATAAGATTCGGCAAGGTAATGAACATGTTTTGCAGCGGCTACAGCCCCTTTGATAGCCAATTCTTGGCCTTCGCCATTGGCACCTTTTCCTGCATAAAACGATGCCCCACCGTTAGATAACTGGATAATAACCGGTGCTTTCGCAACTTTAGCGGCTTCCATTACAGCATTTACAGAATTAGATCCGACAACGTTTACAGCTGGAATGGCAAATTGATTTTCACGAGCTATGCGAAAAATTTCCTGAAGATCTTTGCCTGCAGCAACACCAGGTTTTACCGCATCTAAAATTTTTTCTTTCATGACAATAATATTTGATGAGATATAAAAATTAAAAGCGTTTTGAAAACATTTTTCAACAAAACGTAACCATATAACACAAAATCATTTACAAATTCATGCAAATTTAAGAAATAAATAGAAAATAAAGCAATGGAGTAAATAAATCACCATTCAGAAAGGGTATCCTATTGCAAAGTTGAAGCTTGCATCGGTCCATTCCCAAGGTCGGTTCAACGGGATCCATCTTTCCCCTTCCAAAAGAGATGGGTCACGTGTTTTAAGCCCCATATCAAGGCGAAAAATAAAATAATTGAAATCAAACCGGGCACCAATACCTGTCCCCACTGCAATCTGTTCCAAAAACTTATCCGCCTCAAAAAGTCCCCCTTCAGGACTGGAGCTTTCCCGAATCCCCCATATATTACCTGCATCAAGGAATAATGCGCCCTCCAACACCCAAAACAATTTAAATCGATATTCAAGATTCATTTCCAGTTTTATATCTCCTGTTTGATTATAAAACCGGTATTCTTTTTCGCTATAACTTCCCGGACCTAAAGATCTGACAGGCCAGGCTCGAATACTGTTGGCCCCACCCGAGAAATATTTTTTTTCAAATGGTAATACATTTAAATTACCATAGGGTAAACCTACTCCTGCGAACAGACGCCACACGAGGGAAGTATATTTGTCAATTCGATTATGAAACCTCAGGTCAATATCTGATTTTACATATTGTGCATACCTAATTCCAAAAAGTTCGGCATAATTATCACTTCCCCCCTCGTCCCATGGCGACATTATCGCTGAAAGCAAATTCCCCGCCGATTCCACATTGGCCCGAAAGTACCAAAAATCGGAACTCTGTCCCAATGTTTGCTGATTGAGTAAAAAAGAATAGTTCATACCCACAATCAGATGGTCTTCGTAAGTATATTCCAAATAGGTATCCTTAATCGTTTCTTTAAAGTCATCACTCAATTTCGGAATATTCACAAGATTAAACTCCAACGGATAAAATGAATGCGATATGTAACGCGAAGACCGCCAGTTGTATCCTAAACGAGCATTGGCAAAAGTCCGCGTATAATCAGGCCGGTGCTGATAATTGTAGGACAATGAAATGTTGGTTTTGGGATTATATCGTTGGCGAAATTCACGTGCCCGTAACGGGAGCCAAAACCTCGGTACAACAACCGATGCTTCACCCCCAATTTCTAATGTATTGAATTCTTCAGAAGATGATCTCACAAATTGATTTTCCCGTGCTAAACGAGCATTCAGCGTAAAATACTCTCCCCCTTTCAATAAATTCTTATGTTGATAGTTAAAACTCCCGGCGGCTCCTATATTGCCGGATGAATTTGTCCCTTCAATATCAATGGAAAAAGATTGAGGTTTGCCTGGAGAAAGACCAATTATACAATCCAGTAAGGGTTCGTTCCTTTCATTGGTATTACCGGTTTCTCTGAATCGAATATTAATATATCTAAACAATCGAAGGCTACTAAGGGACTGATGGGTCCGTTCCACCCGAGCCGCATGATAATAATCCCCAGGTTTAATAAAGCTGGAACTGATAAGCAATTGTGGTTTAAAAGGCAACTCTCGATCAAACACAATTTGGATGCCTTCAAATTTGAGTGTATCAAAACCGGAAGAAATTTTTCCCGAATCCTCTTTCAAAATTTCATCGGTTCCAATTCCAACCTGGAAAAGGACTTTGTTAATTCGATATTTCTGATGATGCTTTTGACCGGAAATATCTTCCGGAGTCATAACAATTACCGAATCGTTTACAAGGTTTTCACCAATGGTCGTATCGGACACGAAATAAATAAACTCTTCCGAAAACTTATAAAACCCGCTATTTCGCAGGTTCTTGCTAATTCGTTCCCGTTCCTTCTCATGGATTTCGACGGTAAAAGGTTGATCTTTTCGCAGAAATGTCTTCAGGGTATCACCTAGTACCGCATCTTGAATACTATCATCTTCAACACTATAGGTTACATCATTAAGATAATATCGTAATCCGGGATTAATGGAATAAATCACTTTTGCCTTTTTCTTCCCCTGATATATAACAGTATCATTCACTGAAGCCTGAAAAAAACCTTGGTTATTTAAATACAACTTCATCTGACGAGCGGATTGTGTCACCAGATAGGGATCAAAAATCACCGGTTCTTCACCAATACTTCGCAGCCATCGATTTATTCCTTTATCTTCATTTCGCCCTGAAAGATTATATAATCCTAGATAAAATTTCCAGAACCCCAGCAATTTGGTATTTTCAGTTTGTCGGACATAAGGTTTAAGTTTTTCTTTGGTAATGTCCCTGACCCTACTTTTTACCTTAACATTTGTCAGAAGATATTCATTTTCCGGAACAAATCTCGTTGTAGAACAACCTGCCAGATAAAGCAGGAGCCATCCCGACAATAGTGTCAGGACAGCATAATCAAAACCTTTATGTAAATTTTTCAGCTGTTTCACTCTTATTCCGGGTTCAGTTCACTCTTACCATGCAAAGAAACCAAATTTATCCGTTATATATTATATTTTTGTATTCAAAGACAACGCCAAAATGATTGGAAAAGCAAAAAAAAAACTGATATCTTCCCTTTCGCATAAAAAATACCGTGACAAAACTGGGCTTTTTGTGGCCGAAGGTCCAAAACTAGTCAAGGATCTGCTAATAGCAGGGATGGAACCTGAATTGATTTTAACGACAAACAGTGCCCTTTTTGAAGCCGCACCAGACCAACCATCCACAGCTATCATTGACAACAGGGAATTAAAGCAACTGAGCTTTCTGAAAAATCCACGGGAAGTAATTGCCATATTTCGAAAACCAAATTTCAACTTTACCTTTGGTGAACACTCCGAAAGCCTTACCCTCTGTTTGGATGGGATCCAAGATCCCGGCAATATGGGAACCATATTGAGATTAGCGGACTGGTTTAGTATTCCCAATGTTGTTTGCAGTCCCGACACGGCCGATGTCTTTAATCCTAAGGTAGTGCAGGCCTCTATGGGGGCCTTTGCTCGAACCAAGGTTCATTATACTCCGCTTTCCACTTTCTGTCAAAGATCGGCCGAAGAATTAAATCTTGAAGTGTTTGGAACTTTTATGGAAGGTGAAAATATCTATTCCTTATCGTTACCACGTAAAGGAATAATTGTTTTGGGAAATGAAGGAAATGGCATTCGTCCCGAGACGGAAAGAACCATTACCACTCGCTTAACCATCCCCAAATTTGGCAATCCAACGGCCCATTCTTCTATGGAATCCTTAAATGTAGGAATGGCAGCCGCCATAATGTGCTCAGAATTCCATCGTTCTATATTTTGACATACCGGCTGACCTGAATAGCACATTGTTCACCGTCCATCGCTGAAGACGCTATACCTCCGGCATATCCGGCTCCTTCACCACAAGGGAAAAGACCTTTAACAGAAACATGCATAAAGGTCTCTCTTTCGCGTGGTATTCTCAAGGGAGAGGATGTTCTCGACTCAGTTCCCAAAACGACGGCATCGTCACTCAAAAAGCCTCTGGCGCGTTTACCAAAGTATGCAAATCCATCCCGCAACCGGGAAGAAATATGCTCAGGCAAAATAAAATGCAATGGAGCAGCTACAACGCCCGGGACATAAGATGTTTCGGGCAAATCGTAAGATAACCTCCCCTCCACAAAATCAATCAATCGCTGGGCAGGCGCGATAAGCCCCTGACCCCCATTTATATAACAAAGTCGCTCAACCTCCTGCTGATATTTCAAACCGGCCAGAACCCCAAATTGTTCATATCCCTTCAAATCTTCGGGGCGTATCTCCACCACCATTCCACTGTTTGCAAATGGTGAATTTCGTTGCGAAGGAGACATCCCGTTGACAACCATCTCTTCCGCTCCGGTCATGGCCGGAACGATAAAACCTCCAGGGCACATACAAAACGAATAAACACCCCGGCCCGCCACCTGATGCGTAAAACTATAAGAAGCGGCCGGCAGAAAACTCCCCCTCCCATTATTCGTGTGATATTGAATGCGATCAATCTCTTCCTGAGGATGTTCTACCCTAACACCCATAGCCCAAGTCTTGGCTTCCAAGTCAATCCCCTTTTGGTGCAAAAGCTGGTATATATCTTTAGCCGAATGACCAGTAGCCAAAATCACGGCTTCACCCCTGATCTCCGAACCTTCGGCCAATGTTACCCCTTGAACAGTGTCACCTTCCATTATAAAATCCACAACACGTGAATGAAATAAAAATTCCCCACCAGCAGAAATGATGGTTTTCCGAATATTACGGATCACTCCCGGTAATCTGTCGGTCCCAATATGAGGATGAGCATCGATCAATATATCCTCAGATGCCCCATGAAAATGAAGAATTTCAAGAATATTGCGAAAATCGCCTCTCTTCTTACTTCGTGTATAAAGCTTCCCATCCGAAAAGGTTCCGGCACCCCCTTCTCCAAACGCATAATTGGAATCTTCATCCAGCTGTTCATTGCGATTAAGAAGGGCGATATCTTTTTTCCGATCTCCAACCTCTTTCCCTCGCTCAACAATAACAGGTTTCAATCCACACTCAATAAGCTTTAAGGCAGCAAATAAACCGGCAGGACCGGCTCCTACCACCACCACTTCCGGGGCCGAAGCCACAGAAGGCCAATGGAAACTTTTGGGTTCAAAACCTGGAATCGGTTCATCACTCCAAATAGCCACCCTAAGTTCAACCATAACCTGTCGCCTGCGAGCATCTATTGATCGTCGAACCACTTTAAATCCCGAAATTTCTCTATCTGACATACTCAGTTTCCGGGCTGCACATTTTTTTATTGTCTCTTCTTTAGAAGCCTCCTCAGGCGTAAGACGCAATTCTATTTGCTGATACATTACTCAAAATAAAAAGTGAAAACAAATATCCGGGATGTCAACCGCTCCAAAATATCGGTATACAATAGATCTTCCGGTTCACCGGTGCCCGAAGGATCCAAAACATTCATCATACCAACCGATAATTTGGCTTCTGTCGAGAGTCTGAAATAATTCAGATACAAATCCAGACCGGCGCCAATCTCCAAGTATATATCGCGTGATTTCAGGTCAAGACCTAAATTTTCAGATTTGGACAGATCAAATCGGGGATTGATTCCACCTATCAAGTAGGGTTTCATATTAGTCATCCTGTCTCCGCTGAATTTCAACAGTAATGGAAACTCCAAAAAGGTGGATTTGATTTGGAGTGGAGTTTCTTCCGCTTCTCCATCCTGAATGTAGAGCAAATCACGCTGGCCAAAGCTGATGCCGGGAAGAAATCTCAAGTTGAAATGTTGATTAAGTCTTAAACTTGAAACAATACCGATATTAATACCCGGAGACAATCTCACCACCTCTGCATAGCGGTTTTCAAGGCCTTCGGGACGATCCAAGGGAATTTTATGCACCACCCGAAAATCCATAGCATTAAAACCTATCAAAAAACCAAAATGTAAAGGTCTGTAATCAAAGGCCGGAAGATTGGGCACACCTTTTCCCTCTCTTACCTGTCCGTTAACAGGTAAAATAAAAATTAAAACAAAAACAATCAGATTCAATAATCGCAAGGGAAATGATTTTTTGAACCAAACGCAAAGAGGCTCAATTTATTGTCATCATCTTTTTACAGCCACATATATAGTGGCAATGCCAAGAGTTTGAGCTATTCCTTTTTGCCATTCAAATCCTGCATTTTCCAACTCACGTCTAAATTCTTTTCCTTCCGGAAACTGCAAGGCCGACTCCGGCAGATAGGCATACGCTTGTTTATCTCGGGAGATAATTCCCCCCCACCAAGGTAATATCCGACGCATATAAAAGTAAAACAATTGTTTAAAGGGAAACACTTTGGGACGGGAAAACTCCAAAACCACCAAACGTCCACCGGGTTTCAGAACGCGTTGAATTTCACTCAACCCTTTCTGAAGGTTTTCAAAATTTCTGACCCCAAATGCCACAGTTGCTGCATCAAAAAAACGATCTTCAAACGGCAGGGCTTCTGAATCACCTTGTTTTAGCTGGATCGTCATATGAAGCCGTTTCTTTTCAACCTTTTTTCTGGCTATATTCAGCATCTCCGCTGACAAATCAACACCATACACCGCCACCGGATCTATTTTGGCAATTTCAATTGCCAAATCACCCGTTCCGGTCGCCACATCAAGAATTATGGGTGCAGTAAGTCCCCCTAGTTGTTTAACAACATTCTTCCTCCATATTTTATCAATGCCAAACGAAAGCAAATGATTTAATAGATCGTAGCGAGGCGCAATTTTGTCAAACATGGACCGGACTTGTTCTTTCTTACTACTCTCAAGATCTTTATATGGCTTTATCATCCTGTAAAAAAATTTTAGCCCAAAAATACAAAGATTTTATCACCTATTGGTAATTCCCAACCGCAACGACATACTAATTTTTCTCAGATCTTCCCCTCCATCCACCACTTCAAACGGTTGTCGAATTTCGTTTTCAACTCATCAATAAAACCATACGATTCGTCATCCACACGTATTTCTCCTCTGGTAACATGTCCCAAAACCGAAAAGGCAAGCTCTTTTCCCACCATGAAATCCACAAATTCATCTTGTTTTTCAGGCGACACCGAAACAATTACACGCCCTTGAGCTTCCCCAAACAGGAAGGCGTCCCGTCGAACCTCCGCATCGGTGGTAATATCAAATCCATAATCCATGGGAAGAGCACTTTCCAGTAAGCTAAAAAAGAGTCCCCCATTGGACACATCATGTACCGACCTGACCAATCCTTTATCAATCATATTACTAAGTACCGCAAACAACTTTTTCTCCTCCTCTTGATTAAAATAGGGAGGACGCGATTTTTCAACTCCATGGATAACTCTCAGGTATTCCGATCCATTTATATCGTTACGGGATCTCCCCAGTAAAAAGATCATATCTCCTTTATGCTTAAAAGAAAGTGTGGTATGTTTTTTCACATCCTTAATAACTCCCAACGCACCGATCACTGGGGTAGGAACAATTGGAATAATTTGTCCTTCGACCGATCGTTGATTATAAAAACTAACGTTCCCACTGACTACTGGCAATTCAAAAAAACTACATGCATCGGCAAGCCCTTTAACCGTTTCCGCAAAATCTGAAAAAGCAGCAGGATCATAGGGATTGCCAAAATTAAGACAATCGGATACAGCAATTGGGGTTCCTCCTGAACATACAATATTTCGAATAGCCTCAGCAACAGTTATACGCGCCCCATTATACGGATCTGAGGTGAAATAGGCAGGGTTACTGTCTACAGTCGCTAACAAAGCCTTGTTTTTTTGGCCGAGTTCAATAATCCCTGCATCGGATGGATACTTAGTACTGGCCGTTTCGCGATTCAACGTTTTGGAAAATTTCTTGGTCAGCCATTTTTTAGATGTGACATTCAAGGATTCAAGCATCTTATCAACCACTGCAGGATAATGATCCGGCTCCTGAACATCTTCCACTTTAATACTATCCGGCAATTCTCTTTCTACCTCTGCTTTCCGGTCATATACGGGGGACAAATCTCCAAGTCCCAGGTATTTCACAGGAATTTCAACTTCAACCGACTCATTTTTACTGCATTTTAAAATCCCAGTCTCATTGACTTTTCCAACTACCCCAAAGGTGAGCCTATTTTTTTCTGCAACCCCTTGTATTTTCTCCGTATTCTTCGGGGCAAAACAAATCAACATCCTACCCCAGGTCTGAGAAACCAAGATTTCACGCATATCCATATTCTTCTCACGCAGAGGGATATCATCCACAAAAAAATCAATGCCGCTGTTTCCTCTTGAAGCCATTTCGGTAATAGCGCCGATAATGCCCTGACCACCAATAGTTTGAACACCCACCAATAATTCGTCACTAATTAATTTTCGGATCGTTCGGTAAAGATGCACTTCCGATTGTATGTCACGCATCTGATCAAAAGAGATACTTTTAGTTTCTCCCTCAGGTACCATGTCGACGCCAAAGGCATCTCCTCGAATCCCGTCTTTTCCTGTAGGCACCCCGATCACTGCAACAAGATTACCAGCTCCTTTTGCCACACCCGATACCAGCTCTTTCTCTTGTGCCACTCCAATTGACATAGTGTTAACGATGGGACTGGTATTATAAGCATCATTAAAGAACACCTCGCCCCCAATAACAGGAATCCCAAAACCTTTTTCAAAATCGGCGATGCCATTCACCACCTCCTCAAACAACCATCGGGCAGTATCACGATCTGAATTACCAAAACGTAGCGAATTGAGAAGAGCTATGGGTTTGGCTCCCATGGAAAATATATCCCGATTCACCACCCTCATTCCGGTAGAGGCCCCCAAGCGCGGCTGCACGGCACAGGGATGGTTGTGCGACTCCAGTTTAAAGATGGCAACCTGATCATCACCTATATCCACTACACCGGCACTCTCTTTGCCAGCCTCAACCAATACATGAGCTGCCTTCCTTGGTAATTTTTGAAGCCATTTTCGGGAATTTTTGTAACTGGCATGCTCTGACCATAAGATGGAAAAAATTTCTAGCTCAAGCTTATTGGGACGACGTCCCAGAATCTCCTGAATTTTCTCATATTCCTCGGTGGTCAAATTCAACAAATCAACATCTTCCACGGGATTGCTTTTATTTTTATTCATAAAACTTGAATTTACATTATTTAAACTTAATTGCATTTTGATAAACAAATATCATCCAACCCTTGTCGCTCTTCATTTCCGTTTTATCAAAACCTTATTAATTTTGAGTTGAAAAATAACAAAAAAAACGCATAAAACAAATCGCACAAAACTATGAATAAAAGAGCAATGATCACCGGTGCCTCCTCCGGAATAGGAAAAGCTACAGCCCTCATGATGGCCCGCAACGGATACAACCTCATCATCACAGGAAGACGAGAAAAACGACTTCATGAACTCGCTGATCAACTAAAAAAATCTGAAATTGAAGTTAAAATAATGCCCTTCGATATCCGCGACCCTCAAGCCACCCGTAATGCATGGAATGCTTTATCAAAGGAATGGAAACAATTAGATGTTTTGGTTAACAATGCCGGTCTGGCCGCAGGTGCCGATCCCATTCAGGAAGGCCGATGGGAAGATTGGGAACAAATGATCGACACCAACATCAAAGGATTACTCTCTATTACGAGGCTGGTAACTCCAGAAATGATAAAAAGAAATAAAGGACACATCATTAATGTTAGTTCCATTGCCAGTTCAGAAGTATATGCCAATGGGAATGTTTATTGTGCTTCCAAACATGCAGTTCATGCACTGACAAAAGGAATGCGGATAGATCTGTTACCGCACAACATCAAAGTTTCATCTATCTCACCGGGAATGGTAGAAACAGAATTTTCCATTGTCCGATACCATGGTGATAAAGGAAAAGCAGATAAAGTTTATGAAGGATTAACACCCCTTAATGCCGACGATGTGGCAGATGCCATAGAGTTTATGATAACTCGTCCTTCACACGTTAATGTGAATGACATGCTATTGATGCCCACAGCGCAGGCAAGTGCAGTCTATAATCACAGAGAATAGAAAATAGGGCCGTTTCCAAACCAATAAATTTGCCCGCCTCCTGCCGCGTTCCTTCAAAGAACTTTCCTTTCCAACCCGGCAAGAGGTGGGCACACTTATATATTTTTGACTTCCCCCCAAAAAGATCTTATCTATACATAAGTTTTTTCTTTTATCCTCTATGCGACTCTAATCTTTCTACATTTTTGATTCTCATTTTTTCAACCCAATCTCCATTAAATCTAAACCTCCGGTCTAAAAGAAATAGCTTGCCTAAACTTATTCCCTGATTCTTATGACAACCATCTTCGGCATACTTATTTCAATGGGGCTGAAAATTTTTTTAGTAATTCATAAATAATCAACCATATTCATTTAGAATATAGTTGATGCTTTGCTTCGCAGAGAGTATTCCCAATTATTAAACCCATATGACACGCCCAGTACGTGCATGGCTATTTTATAAAGGATAGTTGAAAATGTATTCACCGGAACCTAACTTAAGAGATACCCCTTTTTCATTCTGCCAAGCTTCTATTTCGACAATACTTTTCAATGACGAACCATTAAACAGTACATCTTCCAACAATGCTGACGGTAACGTAACTGTGGCAGTGGTATTGACAGGTATCTTAACTTCATAATTCATCTGATTATCTTCTATATTCCATTGCGATCTAATTTCGCCGTACATAGATTTATAAACCGCTTCGGCATAAGTTAACCCCCCTCCCAAATGAGGTGCAAGAAAAAAATGTTTGTATCCGGGAGCTTTCGGATCGATTTGGATTCCTGCTATATAGTTGTATAACCATTCCCCAATAGCCCCATAAGCGTAATGGTTAAAACTGTTCATCCCAGGATCCTGAAAAGTGCCGTCGGGCTTTTGTCCGTCCCAGCGTTCCCAGATGGTTGTAGCACCTTTAGTAACAGGATAAAGCCACGATGGGTACTCTTTTCGCATCAGAAGCATAAAAGCCAAATCTTCATAGCCATTATCCGACAATGCTTTGCAGAGTAAAGGAGTCCCAACAAAACCGGTGGTTAAGTGTTGAAACTTCCGAACATCATCGGCCAGATTTGCAGCCACTTGGGGGATCGACTTATCCGGAAGAAGATTGAATGCCAAAGCCAGAGAGTAAGCAGTTTGTGTTTGTGAAATCAGGTCACCCTCTGTGGTTACAAATTCATTTACAAAGGCGTTTTTCACCTTTTCCGACAATAATTCATATTCTTCGGCATCCTCTTTTTTCCCTATTACTCGGGCGGTATTGGCCAGCAATTGGGTTGAATAGGCATAATAAGCGGTAGCTATGAGGTCTTTTTCAGTGGTGGATTCCTGCGAACCGGAGCGTTTAATAGGGAATGCCAGCCAGTCTCCAAAGTGGTTGTCCCCGATCCAAAGATAATTATCTCCAGCCCGATTTTTCATATAATCGACCCATGCTTTCATACTGGAATATTGAACTTCCAGTATTCGTTTATCCCCATATGCGAGGTAAGTATTCCAAGGGACGATTAAAGCTGCATCGGCCCAGGCGGTAGAGCCTCCTTCTCCTCTTAACACATCAGGTATTACATGTGGAACTTTCCCATTGGGAAGCTGATCGGCAGCTAAATCTTTCATCCATTTGGTATAAAAAGGCGCCACATTAAAATTGAAAGCTGCAGTAGGACTAAACACCTGTGCATCACCGGTCCACCCCAATCGCTCGTTCCTTTGGGGACAATCGGTAGGAACATCCAGAAAATTGCCTCGTTGCCCCCATTGAATATTTTGTTGCAATTGATTGATTAACGGATTGGAACAGGTAAAATGACCTGTTGGTTGCATGTCGCTATGGACAACAACTCCTGTAATATTTTCCAGACTCGGCGTATCAGATAACCCCTCGATCTTAACAAACCTAAACCCGTGAAAAGTAAACCGAGGTTCATAAACCTCTTCCCCTTCTCCTTTTAGGACATAGGTATCGGTTACTTTGGCTTCCCGAAGGTTTTCAGTGTAAAAGTTGCCATCTCTATCAAGCACCTCGGCAAATTTAAGAGAAACAACGTCTCCGGCATTACCTTTGACCTTTAGTCTCACCCACCCCACCATATTCTGTCCCATATCAAAAACGGTTTCTCCCTTTGGTGTAATAATAATTTTTACAGGGTTGATTTCCATAACCGCTCTAACCGGGTCACTTTGAGGCGCTACCAAAACATTTCGAGAATGATCCTTGATTTCAACGCGACTCCAAAGACTATCATTGAAGCCTGGGCTGGCCCATCCCGGCATTTCCAGGCGTGCATCATAAGTTTCCCCGTTATAAATATCAGACGAAAGAATTGGCCCGGTAGTGGCTTTCCATGAGTCGTCCGTAACAATGGTTTCCACCGTTCCGTCGGTATAGGTGATGCAAAGCTGTACGATAAGCGCTAATTGGTCTCCGTAATAATTATGCTGTTTATTGAAACCAATATTTCCACGATACCAGCCATCCCCCAGAATGGCTCCCAACACATTTACTTTCGACCGAACCATTTCGGTTACATCGTAAGTTTGATACTGAATGCGATTTTTATAACTGGTCCAACCGGGCGTAAAAAGCTCATCACCGACCTTTATACCGTTTAGATATAGTTCGTACAACCCCAAAGCCGAGACATAAACCCTGGCTGATCTAACTTTTTTGGCTATTGCAAATTCCCGTCGCAAATAATGGCATGGTTTTGATTCTTCTGCTTTTTTTTCATTTGGCATCGTAATCCATGAGGCTATCCATTGTTCGGAATGTAAAATACCGGTTTCCCAAAATGCCGGTTCACTCCATGGAGTTGCTTTGCCTCGGTGGTCCCACACACGAACTTGCCAATAAAGGCGCTGCATAGATTTTGGCTTGGGGCCGTTATACTCTATGTTTACAGACTGTCCGCTGTTCACTTTACCAGAATTCCAGACTAGCGCATTCTTCTTTAGGTTAGAGGGTAATTCTGCGACTCTGATTTGGAATGCAGATTGAGTCACATTTTCACGGTCTGAGAATATTTTCCAGCTCAAACGTGGCTTTTCGACATCAATCCCAATCGGATCAGTGTGATACTCACAGACCAACTCCCCAACCCGGGTTGCTCCGGCAACAAAGTTTCCAATACCGCTCATTAGGAGTGCTGTAGTTAATAGTTTGAATCCATGAATTAATCGTTTCATAGCAGTTTCTTTATAGCAGAATCCTTATTTTTTGATGGTTGTTCATTGGTATCAAAATTACACATATATTCAATCTATCTGATACACATTTTGGCAATTGTGTTTAACTTTTTGACACCATCGGTTGAACTTAAAATACTTAAACCCTCCTAAGTATTTAATACAAAAACACATTGTTAAGTTTTCCACATAATTATAGATACAGCATTTGGAATTCCAAAACTTTAAAAATTTTATTCATTTACTGGAAAACAATTTGCAATCTTCGAGATACAAAGTTTTATCAGCCCCATAAAACAAAACTTAACTTTCTAACTAATAATGCTTGAAATCCCATTAAACTGCTACTATTCTTAAAAATATCATGAACTTTCTATTACTTAAAAACCCATACTTTAAGACACCAAAAACGTAATAGCTCATTAAGCTTCAATATACAACAAAACAATAATAGCAATTCTCAATTGGATTAATATCATATATAGAGTGAATATTCACTGAATACAAAATCAATCCTTCCACAAGATTTACCGCACTATTACCTAGAATTTTAATAATTGCCTACTATACCCCATTTCATCTTAACCCCAACCATTAAAACTGCTTTTACTATTGATCGAATATTTATTCCTTCGGATTCTCAATCTTTCCGGAAAATAAAATGGCACCGCTTTTTTCCTCTGTAATGGCAAAAAAGAAGGGACGATCAAATTTCATAGTCACAGTTGATTCCGGTGAAACGGATGTCAGTTCCATCCCCACACTGGTCACGGCTGCCGCTTCCGTTCCCTCTTCATCCACTTTTAGATAAGTCTTGTGGTTAACCTCACTGATATATACCGGGGCATCGACCATATTTGAAAAGTTGGCTTGTGACGCATCAAAAGGCAATTCCATTCCCATATTTTTCAATACATCATTTAACTCATATTTGCACGCCACCTCAAAACGAGGCAGAAAAAGTGCGATGGTTTGTTCGTGCATATTATCAACAATGGCCTCCCATTTGCCCACATCCATATTCTCTATCAATTGATCTACATCCGCATCTTCAACCGACTGAATAAGAATCATGTTAAACGAACCATTACCGTAAGGCAACCTGACCGCCCGAAGACCATTGTCACCATAGTAAGGTAAGGTTTGCTCCATATTCATCATCGGAACCTCTATAACCGATCCATCCGACAAATAGAAATTTTCATTTTTTGTAGCCGATTCATCGAACTGATATTTCCACTTACCCAAAAAATAGACGGCATTGATTAGAAACATATATTGCTGATCGCTAATTTGGTCTATTATCGTAGGAATCTTTCCACGAGTCTTTTCATCAACCCACCCGTTAATCATCTCTTTGGCCTTTTCAGAATCAGAAAAATCGACCCCCTTAAAGACCGCATCATAATAGGTTTCCACCGTATCTTCAAAACTTTTTTTAGCCGGCAGCGACTCCAAATACCACACCGAGTTGGCCACCTCAATATTCACCTGAGAATCGGAAGAACTTAATACATCCCGAACATCCCGAAAGGCATCGTTCATCGCTGAAACATCGCCAAAATCCAGAACCTCTAACATCTGCTCCAGGGTTTCCCCTGCTGCACCATTGGTCGTCATCCCCAGGGCCTGCGCCACACTCAACGATGAGATAACAACATTTTCACCGGGTTTGGCTTCTTCATTGACAGTTTTCAAAAGCTCCCAACCAAAACGGTCGGTAGCCGACAATACTTCCAGCGACTTTAAATCAAATACCGGGCTTTCCGGCTCTTCATCATTATTAAACCAGCTACAACCGGTAAGCAGAATCACGAAAATCATGAAAGAAAGAATGCGTTCCATTATGAATCTTTTTTAAAATTTATAAAAATGACAGCCTACCACTTCAACAGAAGTTTCTGAACAGGGCTATCCCAAGGGAAAAGAATAGAGGGTTACAATTCTGGTCATGTACGTTTCTGTTAAACAAATATCATTACCAAATTATAATCAAGATGGAAAGATAACCAAAAGGTTGCTCATGTCTCCGCTAAAAAATTGTACTTTTGCATCCGCTAACAAATGATATTTCTTAAATGAAACGAGCATGACCAAAATGGTTTGTCACAATAAGAGCATGTATAAACTTTAGGTCATGCGAGTTCCATTCGGCCAATGACTTAGATTAAATTTATACGAATGAAACTTTATTCATCTTCTTACCTGAAACAATTCACCAAAGAGATATTTCTAAAAATGGGTGCCACCCAGGCACAAGCCGAAACAGCAGCCTCCGTACTTATTGCGGCAGACCTCAGAGGTGTTGATTCGCACGGTGTGGCCCGGTTATCCGGCTATGTACGTTTATGGGAAAAGAAAAGGCTAAACGCTTCACCTTCACCAAAGATTGTTTACGAGACCCCTTCTACCGCCGTCATGGATGGTGATCTTGGGGCCGGATTAATGGTAGCGCCGGAAGCCATGAAAACGGCCGTTGAAAAAGCCAAAACCGCCGGTACCGGCTGGGTGGCCATACGCAACAGCAACCATTTCGGTATTGCCGGCTATCATGCCATGCTCGCCCTGGAACACGATATGATTGGTATTTCCATGACCAATGCCAGTCCTTTAGTTTCACCCACCTTTTCCAAGAGCCGCCTCCTGGGCACAAACCCTATAGCCGTAGCCATCCCGGCACTGCAACAGCCACCCGTGGTTATCGATATGGCCACAACGCCTGTCGCCAACGGAAAGCTGGAAGTACTTCAGAGGAAGGGCGAAAACATCCCCGAAGGATGGGCGCAGGACAAAGATGGCAATGCCTCCATCGATGCTGAAATATTAAAAAAAGGTGGGGCCATGCTTCCTTTGGGCAGCGACCGAATACATGGCAGCCATAAAGGCTATTGCCTGGGTTCTATGGTGGATATCTTTACCGCTGTCCTTTCCGGTGCCAACTACGGACCGTGGGTACCCCCCTTTGTAGCATTTCTTGACCCTCCGAAAAATCCTGTTGGTGAAGGCATAGGCCATTTCATCGGTGCCATGCGCATCGATGCTTTCAGACCCGCCGAGGAATTTAAAAAACATATGGACAACTGGATAGAAACCTTCCGCCAGGCCGAACCGGTCGATCCCAACCAAAAAGTGCTCATCCCCGGCGACCCCGAACGGATGCTGGAACAGGAACGTCAGGCAAATGGAATACCCTTGCTGGACCCCGTGGTGAAAGATCTCACCAATATCGGAAAAGAATTGGGGGTGCAATTTAAAAAGCACTGATATTGTAGTGCTCCTTTATTCTAAGTCGCATCCTCTTACAGTTTCCCCTCAAACTCGATATTTACTTTTCCTGTTTTAGATTATTGCGAAATACCGAATAGGCAAAAATAGAACATTGGACATAACCCTCTTCGTCTGTTTTCTTTGAAAATATTGGAGTTATACTTAGTCTCTCTTTAATTTCCTGTGAAAAAAGAGTAAGTTTCTTTATACATATCTGTGGGTCCTTCTTATAAAAAACAATAGATACACTAACAATTTTACCGGAAGGCAGAATCTTACA